>CALLVG010000263.1 GCA_938010715.1 uncultured Saprospiraceae bacterium | reverse complement strand
CCTGCTCTCCTCTGAATTGTACCTGTTGGAATTGAAACTCATTTATCAATATGTAAGCCGTCCCGAGATTTCGCTCTGAATTGTACCTGTTGGAATTGAAACCAAATCTCAAGAACGGCATACATTTTACCATCTGGCTCTGAATTGTACCTGTTGGAATTGAAACTTGTTACAGTCAAAACGTCGATTACTTCTCCTTTTCTCTGAATTGTACCTGTTGGAATTGAAACTAAAAAGGTATTAGGTTGTTTTTTTGATCGAACTTCTCTGAATTGTACCTGTTGGAATTGAAACTGCGTTCGAAGCGTTCTTGCCAAAGTTGATCACGTCTCTGAATTGTACCTCTTGGAATTGAAACTCACCAGGTCTCTATCCATTTCGAAAACTCGTTTGGCTTTGAATCGCACCTCTACCCTACCCTGTTTCCTTTGAAGAAATTTGCCGTAATATTTGAAGTCTTCCATTTGGAAGCATTCAAGGGCTTAATTGACTGATAATCAATTATTTACAAATCCAATTCTTTGGAGTATCGATTAAGTTTATCAAACCGATCCTGCTCATTATGGAGTATTTCCAAAAGATTATCAATATTCTTTTGAGCAAAGAATTTGTCAAGATTTTTCTCTGCAAGTAGCTCATTTCTTTTCATCACCTCATAATCCTTTATGAACCATACTTTAAATCTTGCACTTATCCACATCATAAACTCAGTAGCAATTTGAAATACCGCCCACGAACCTCCTCCTCCTCCTGCTTGCACATGCACAAATGGAGATTTGGTTGCTTTTTCATAATCGGCAAGTGTTAAAGCATTTTCATTGAGCCTTGCTTCTGCAATGATTTTTTTTACTTTTCGAGATTTATGATTTGGATTATACTCTTCATCAAAAGTTTCTAAATAATCCAATGTATTTTGGTTTTTAAACCATCAGTAAATTTTTATACTCGGCTCTACCCTTTCCAAATTGATTAGCAATATCTGTCATGCTAAACATTTCGTTACCCTTGATTTCTTTGATCCGAATTTTCTTACCGCGAACTTCTATATCTTTTTCTGCCATGAGTCTATTTCTAATTGTAATGTAAATACAAAGCTACGAATAAGGAGATGAATTCAAATGAAACACTCCCCTACCCTACTGATTTTCAGGAACTGTATAGTAGTTTTTACACAGCAAATATATGTTTAAAAATGTTTTAAAACGTAAAAAAACATTTTTTTAAGTTTTTAAACATAATTATTATATTTGCAAAAAATATTTAAAACAAATGATAATAGGCGTAATCAATACCAAAGGAGGTAGTGCCAAGACTACTACTTCTACAAATCTGGCAGTGGCGTTTGCACACAAGGGATACCAGGTTTGTTTGCTCGATACTGACGAAGGTCAAGAGTCCACTCGTATGTGGGTCGAGAACAGAGACGAAGCATTACCAGAAATCAGAGTCGAGGTCGTTTTACCAAAATTCTTAGCCACTACTGCTAAGGCACTGGAGCAAGAAGGATATCTAGTCATTGTCGATTCAGCACCCAAATTGAGTGATTTGGCTAATTTGATAATCGTCTCTTCTGACCTTCTCATCATTCCTGTACAGCCCACATATTACGATTTTAGGGGTTTTGAGAACTTCTTAGAGAACTTTAGAGCCTTTAAAGGTGCGAAGGAGGCATCGGGCGGAAAAGTCGTTCCAAGCGTCTTATTAACGCGAACGCGTCCCAACACGCTCATGTTGGAAAGCATTAAGGAAGCATTAGCCAACTACGAAGTTCCACTTTTTAAAACTGAGATAGTCGAACGAGAGGCTTACAAAGCAACAGCAAGCATGGGTTTAGGAGTCGTAGAATACTCTGACAAAAAGGCGAAAGCAGAAATGCTAAAGCTCACTGAAGAGGTTGAATCACTCATAGAAAATTTCTAATTTTATGTTTTAAAACATAAAAAAACATTTTTAAACATTTTAAAATGGCAAAAAACAGATTTAATATAAAGCCAAAATTAGGGGGGACAGGCTCGAAGCCTAAAGAGTTGCCTGTTCAGAACATTAGCGTTGAACAGATAGAAGAGATAGCGATTCAGAAAAAAGCTGCTTCAAAAAAGGAAAGCACACCTCCAACAAAAAAAGCAACTCCGAAAAAAACAAAAAAAGAAGCTAAAAATACTTCATCCACGAAAGCCACTTCAATTAAAAATAGCACCGCTCCAACTCCAAAGCAGAAAAAGAAGCCACAGGGACGCCCTCCAAGAACAGAGGCCGTAAAACGATTAAGCTCTGATTTGCCTGCCCATTTGTATGATAAAGTAAAAGAGGAGGTAAGAATGAATGGCTATTCCTTGAATGGTTTTTTAGCAAAAGTTATTCGAGAACATTTTGATAGAAAGGAAAACACTTGATTTTTTACGCTTTATTCAGTTTAAAAATGTTTTAAAACATAAAAAAACATTTTTTAATGATAAAAAACATAGAATACTAAACTGGCATTTTATTTAATATAGAATTGCGCGTAAAATATCTCTTACTCAATATCTTGTTTTACCTAAAAGCTCCCTGAGCATATTGAACTTAGACATCGTAATGCGGAGTGGTGCTCCACAATGATTTTGAAAAAATCAAAAAATACTGCTCACGCAACAGAATACTAAAATTGCAATTATAAATATTTATTATGTTTAAATCTGTTTTTTTATGTTTTAAAACATAAAAAAACAGATTTAAACATACCAATAACTTTCAGTAGGGTAGTGGATGTTATTAAAACTATTCTATCGCTATAATTTTATAAAGCCATTTCTTTTTAAACGACTAAAAAAATCAACACCAATCATAGTTCATTTTGTTGTTTTCTTTCTTTTTAATTGTTTTAAATCTTTTCACTTCCTGAAAACGCTTTAAAATAAATACTTTTCATGTTTAATTATGAGACTATTGGAAAAAGGTATGAGTGTTTTGGAAATAAGTATGAGGTAATTGGAAAACTACTATGAGTATTTTGGAACTAAATATGAGCAAATTGGAAATGCTATGAGAGATTTGGAAAACGATGGTGTTTGAATTGCCTCAATATTCTAAAACACGGATTGAAACTAAATTTTGATGCTTTATCTATGAGTAAATTGAAATAAAACTACTCAAATCTGATTTTAGATTCCTTACTGAGTAATTGTATTTTAATTTCCTAACCTTAATTATGAGTGTTTTGGAAGTGAATCTTTTGAAAATGTGCTTAATTATGAGTTTTTTGGAAAGTAAACGCTGACGAAGTGCTCTAATATGAGGATATTGGAGCTATATATGAGAGCTTTGGAGTAAAAGTTGCTAATTATGAGGAAAATGGAAATTATTTGTATAATTGTGGTAGAATTTATATTTCCAATACTCTCATAATTGAATATCTATTCCAAAATACTCATACTATAATGGCTGCAAAAACCATAAAGAGAAAAACAAATAAGGGAATCCGTCTCATTAAGAAATCAAATAACTTGATTGAATCGAGGTATAAATTTGATATTTGGGAAACCCGTTTTTTCCTTTCCGTATTGTCCCAAATCCGCAAGGATGATGAGGAATTTGAAGTTTACCGAGTTTGGTATAAAGATGTGATCAAGACTTTTGGTCTGAAGTCAGGCGACTCCTATAAGTATCTAAGATTGGCTGCTCAGAATTTGATGGGGAAGTCATTCTTTTTAGACTACGAAGAAAATGGAATAAAAAGGGAAAAGCAATATCATATTCTAAGAGAGATAGATTATTTGAAAGAAGGGGAGGAGGCAAACGCTCCATCTAATGAAGAGTACATCGATGTTACGGTCGAACAAAAAATGAAGCCACTCCTCATTCAACTCAAGAAGAATTTTACAGCTTACGATTTACGGAATATTGTAAAGCTGGGTGTTTACCCAGTTAGAGTATATGAGTTGTTGAAACAGTACCAAAGCATTGGTTCAAGGAAACTGGAGATAGACGAGATGAAGCGCATGTTTGAGGTTACTGAGCAATATAAGTTGTTTGCTGATTTTTTTAGATGGGTAATAAAACCAGCCGTTAAAGAGATCAATAAGCATACGGATTTGACTATTAGTAATGTAGAAAAAATTAAGAAGGGTAGGAGAGTGGTTGCATTACAATTCTTTTTTCATCCGAAAAAAGATAAAGAACTGGAAGAAGTTCGAAATGCAGTAAAGCCAGAAGACTTAGAAAAAATGTCTCAAGTAAAAGACACTGAACTATACGTTTCTAACGAAACTACAGCTGATGAATTGTTTGATAAGTATCACGAGACCATTGTCAAATCCTTTGGAGTAACCGCATCTTCGTTTCTTTCTCTTCTCAAAAATGTAGATGAAGAAGCAATCGAAAAAGCAATCAGGGTAACAAGAAGAGCAAAGGCAAATAATGATATAAAAAAGAACATTGCTGGCTTCTTTGTAAAAGCCTTAAAAGAAGGATACACAGATCCTAAGGAAGCAGAGCGTCAAAAGAGTATGGATAAAAAAGTTGCTTTAAAAACAGTGAGGCAAAAGATTAGACAATTGGAAACAGAGAAAGATAAGTTGATCAACCAGAAAATTAGAACAGTAGTCGAAGAGAATTCTGAAATAACCAATTTAGCAATTGAAAAAATTAAATCAAATATTTACTCTTCTCAGATCATTACCCACAAAGAACAGGAACTTGGTAGGCTTTTAATAATCGATGATTTTAGAGATGATAAACAATTAAGAGAGTTAGTGAAAATGAATATTGTTGAACTCTCAAAAGGAGATTTCGAAGAAATTTTGAAAACTTATGGGGAGAAGATTAAGCTACTGAAAAAGGGGCTCTGATTTTGAGTAGAGTTTTATAACTAATCAGCTGGCCTAAATTTATTTCGGCTATAGAGATAGAATTCCATCCTTACGACGGTTTTTAGTTTGACATAACCCGTCTTATCGGAATTGAAAATTTAACAATAAAAAATTGAGAATCAATAAGGATTATTTCTATGCCCTAAATTTAACAAAACATGAAATTCGAAAACACTATAGCCAGTAAATAAATCAATTATTTTGCTCGAACCTCTGGTTACTCAATTTAGAGCAGATACAATAGGCAACAACTAATGACTCGCTTTTAGTGCTCAAAAAAACTCCCGACAAAAGAAACTTGTCGGGAGCGAACTGATATTCACACTTGAATTTTTTATGGTTTAAGGAGGTTATACTGCAAATTGAAAATCATCTGATTCTTTAGATTTAAAGAAGTTTCGATAAAGATAAATCTCTGCTAAAACAATAAACATGAAGCTGAAGAATGGTACACAAACTGCCCAGTAAATTGGGATTAACCAGTAACTCAGAACAGATTTTACAGAGAGTGGTATTAATTCCAAATCAGATCTTTTAATATTGTTAGGGTCAACCTGACTAATCGCAATAACTGGAGCAGCAATATCTGCTCGCTTGCCGATAGCTTCAAGAAATCCTTCGACGATCATTACATTCATTCCTCCAAAAGATGCTTCTGCCTGTTGGCGACTTCTACTATTGGATGGCTGCTTTTCGAACGCCTCTAATGCCTGATCGATTGATGCATATTGATTAGGGTTATGTTCTACGAATTGCTGAAATTCAGGTAAAAAAGTAGTTGCATAATTAATGATTGGTGTGGTGGCATCATCTATATATGTTTCGACAGAAGTATGCACACCATAAATACCGCCAATGAATCCGAAGTACACCATGAATGCAACAGGAAGAGCAATGTAATTTAACTTTGCAAGAAATGTCCATAAACCGTTCGAGCGTAGAAATAGATTACGTTTTCTTCCTTTTTTAATAAGAACGATACTAAGGACAAGTCCAATCATGGAAGCCAAAAAACCGTAAAGGAAAAAGTTAGTGATTGCTGAGTTTACAGTAAATAAAAGATTTTCAAAAAGCCAATTAAAAGTATCCATGTTCTAAGGTTTTAAAGTGATAAAATTTTGATTTCACCACTTAGAGGTTAGAACTTAGATAGGGTACCCAGTTTTGATTTCTTTTTTGGAAAAAAAATTAATTCTTTATTTCTATCAAATTAATTGGTCCTTTTATGGGACTTGCAGAGCCATCAATTTTTAAAATAAAATAGTAAGTAGCTTCAGGAAATGTATTGCCGTCTAAGGTTTTGCCTGACCAAGGCTGATAAGGGTTGGCTGCAAAAACACGATCTCCCCAACGATTGATAATCGTTAACTCTGCATCTTCAGCAGAGGTTTGACAACCCAATTCGACATATTGCCCCAGTGGATCGAACAGGTCATTTTTACCATCATCATTTGGAGAAAAGGCATTGGTGATTTGCTTTTTGGCAGTAGTGAGGCAATCATCTTCGATATTGATAATTACGTTGGCAGTGTCGCAAATTTGTGTACATAAATCATGGCAGACTTCATAAGAAAAACTATCGCTTCCAGCAGAGGCATCGTCAAAAACGGCATACTGAATTTCTCCATCTTGAATGATGGTCAACGCCCCTAACGTAGGGGAGGACAGAACAGAAAACTTTCGGTCTGAAGGAATAAGATCATTTTCAAACAGTAATAATCTCAGAGAGGCGTTAGAAGTCGTTGAGGTATAAAAGTCATCTTCCAAGAGAACTTCAGATTGACTTAGCATCGTTAAGTCGAGGGTGGCGACCGTATCGCAACCTATATCTGCTGTAATGGTGCGAGTGAATGTTCCTGGATTTGTAAATGATTCATTGTTCCAAGTATAAACATCTCCTTCACAAAAAACGTCGATCAAGGTCGGTAGGGTAGGAGCAGCTCCGAGCGTCACAATGTTTTTGGTGATGGAATCGCAGCCATCTACATTTTGAGTTAAAAATTCAAATTGACCAGATGCAGTGATTATTTGATTATTCCATAAAATAGTATCGCCTTCACAAAGTTCGGAGTTTAGAGTAGCTTGTAAGACATCCGTCTCTTCCAATTCAAGTTTGAAATAAATAGAGTCGCAGGTTTGTGAAATTGATAGAAGGGTATCGAAATAATTGCCGGGAATCGTATAAGTATTACCTCTCCAATCAAAACTGCTTCCTTCACAAAATTGTCCAATTTCAATTTCTTCGACGGCATCTTCACAACCTTT
>CALLVG010000262.1 GCA_938010715.1 uncultured Saprospiraceae bacterium | reverse complement strand
AAACACTGGAAATGATGTCGCTTATGATGTTCGCATCGAAGATGAAATTGCCCCAAATCTCGACCTTTCAACTTTTAGAATTTTAGGAAGTAGTCACTATGAAGTGCTGAGTACTTCTATCGAAGATAGATTGGTAACTTTCAATTTTAGAGACATATTCTTACCCGATAGCACAGCTGACAAACAAGGCAGTAATGGCCACGTGATGTATGCCATCAAGCAAATCGATTCACTCAATGAATTTACGCCAGTAGAAAATACAGCAAGTATATTTTTCGACCTAAATCCCCCTGTCATCACTAATACCACCAAAAACGAAGCGGTCAGTTCAATTGATGATTTGGACGGCGATGGATATTTGGGCATTATAGATTGTGATGATGAAAATGCAAACATCAATCAAGGTGCGACCGAAATTCCAATCAACAATATCGACGAAAATTGCGACGGCATCATCCTCATCATTGACGACGACATGGACGGTTTCAACTCCGATGAAGATTGCGATGATACCAACCCAGACATCAACCCAGATGCCATCGAAATCCCCAATAATGGCATTGATGAAGATTGCGATGGTTTTGATTTGGTCTCTGGTGTGGAGGATGCTTTTAGTTCAAAAATCAAAATCTACCCCAACCCTACTGCTGGTAAAATATTCTTTGAATTTGATAATTTGAAAAAGGCAACAATTACAATTTCAGACATCTCAGGTCAGATCCTTTCTGTTGAAAAATTGAATGGGGACAATTCTCTCATTTTACCAAAAGAGATTTCTGGAATGTTGTTTTTGAAAATTGAAACGGAGGAAGGGACGGCGGTGAAGCGGGTGGTTAAGTTTTAAATTCAACATTAGTCAACCCGATTTTTTAGATATAAAGGGGCGTTAGCCCCGAAACCGTTTGTAGAAAATTGGTTCAAAAAGATTGAGAAAAGGACGTAGTCCTGGCACCGTTAATTTTGTGATTTGGAAAATAATATTTTGGTAAAATCCACTTTTTTCATAGAACTATTGACTCTGCGCCGCGCCGCGGCGTCACCGTTTGTTAAATTTTAACGGTACTGGATCTACGCTCCTAAATTGGATATTTTAATGTTATTCTACAAACCGAGCCGCCACTACGTGGCTTTCAATCAAAATTTTGGGTGACTCATGGTTTTCCTATTAATTAGGAATTACGTTAATCCTAACTCGTGCCACCATCAACAACCATTTTAAAACCTTAACTTTTTTTAACAAAAGGAATCCCTTGAGTCACGCGCGAAATATTACATTTGCGTCACCACCACGAGTAATTTACATATTAGAGTTTATTCTAAAATGAATTATATGCAATGCAGACACTTCTTTTTCCGCTACTTTTCCCCGATGTAAAATCGGGACACGCGTTAAAAAATTGAACAATCCGCCGCGGCGGATGCTTAAACTTTTTGCCTCAATTAGCGAAAAAATAAGCACTGATTGCTCTACAATTCATTTCAAAATAAACTCTATTTCACATCCAAAGACGAGTTGGTTTTTTATTTTTGACACCAATTCATTTTAATACTTAGGGACATTTCTAATTGATTTGTCTTTCCATAAAATGAATAAAATTAAAAAACGGACTTATGAATTTTACGAAAGTACTTTCCTTTCTATTTCTACTTTTTTTATCTGCTAATTTAGTTGGTCAATCTCCTACCCTTTCGGGAAAAGTGACGGATGGCATCACTGGCGAACCTTTAATCGGAGCAACGGTACAAATTGGTGATACTGGTACGACCACCGATTTTGATGGTAATTATACATTGACGCTGGCAGCTGGCGAGCAAACCATTGAAGCGAGTTATATCGGTTATGAGTCGGTTTCCAAAGTTATCACAGCAGCAGGAGCGCAAGAACTCAATTTTGAATTAGGAGAGGAGGCTACCCTGCTCCAAACAGCGACGGTTACTTCTGGAAAATTTGAAAAGCCATTAAGCGAGGTGACGGTCTCTTTGGAAGTCGTAAAAGCGCAACTTTTAGAAAATACAAACTCTACTTCTGTTGATGATGTTTTGCAAAAAGTACCTGGTGTGCAAATCATTGATGGACAGGCAAATATCAGAGGTGGGTCTGGTTTTTCGTATGGCGCAGGAAGTCGCGTTTTGCTTTTGGTGGATGATATTCCAATTTTACAGGCCGATGCAGGTACGCCCAATTGGGATGATATTCCAGTTGAAAATGTGGAGCAAATTGAGGTTATCAAAGGAGCTGCTTCGTCTTTATACGGTTCGTCTGCCTTGAATGGTGTCATCAACGTGCGAACAGGTTACGCCAAATCAACGCCTGAAACGAAACTGGCCACTTTTTATACAACATTTAATGAGCCAGCCGATGCAGCCCAAACTTGGGATGGCTACAATGCTAACGAATTTGGTTTCAGTGCTTTGCACAAACGAAAATTCAAAAAACTTGATTTGGTAGCAAGTGGGTATTATCTCGACCGAGATAGCTATAATAAAACAACCTACGCAAAATATGGAAGAGGTAATTTAAAACTCAGATATCGCTTTACGGATAGACTTTCAGCGGGAATTAATACAAATTTCAACTCTCGTGATGCGAGTGATTTTTTCTATTGGAAAAGTCTCGACAGTTTGTTTGTAAATGCGCCCAATACCATTTCTGTTGGAAAGAAAATCCGTTACAATATTGACCCATTCATCACCTATTTTGATGAATCAGGAAATCGTCATAAATTGATAGGTAGATATTTAAATATCAATAATAAAAACAATAATAATCAAGCAAATGCTTCGCAACTATGGTATTCGGAATATCAATTTAATCGCAAATGGGCAGGAGATTGGGTCACTACAGCTGGGTTGGTTTATACTGCAAATTTTGTGAATGCAGAGCTATACGGTGACACCACTTTCAGGACTCGAAATTTGGCAGCATACGCGCAACTTGAAAAGAAATTTTTTGATAAACTAAACGTGTCCGCAGGTTTCAGATTTGAAGATAATAAATTGACCACACCTGAAAATTTCTGTCGCTTAAATGGACTGGGTCAGGAAATTTGCGATACAATTCCCGGAGGACAAATTGCCGAATCGCGTCCAGTTTTCCGTTTGGGAATGAATTATCAAGCAGCACAACAAACTTTTTTGAGAGCATCTTGGGGACAAGGATATCGATTCCCAACTATTGCTGAAAGTTTTATTGTTACCACTTTCGGTCCAGTGCCAGTAAGTCCGAATCCATCTTTAGGTTCTGAAACAGGTTGGTCAACTGAGATTGGAATTAAACAAGGTTTCAGAGCTGACAAATTTCAAGGATATTTAGATATTGCTGCGTTTTGGTCGGAGTACCAAGACATGATCGAATTCAACTTAATAGATTTTTTTAGTACTGGATTCCAATCATTGAATGTAGGAGATACTAAAATTCAGGGTTTTGAAGCTACCGTGGTAGGAAAAGGAAGTCTATTTGGTTTGCCAACAAATGTTTTGGCTGGCTATACTTATCTCGAACCTAAATTTAAAGAATTCGACACTACACCAATTGAGGCAGGAGGCGAAGGCACTGAAGGTCAACAAAATGCAAAGAACTCTTCTTCAGATCAGAATATTCTAAAATACCGTTCAAGACATAGTGGAAAAGTAGATATTGAATCAACCTACAAGAATTTTTCAATCGGATTAGCAGGAATTTATACCAGTCAAATTGTCGCAGTCGATGACGTTTTTCAAGGCTTTATCGGTGGATTACGTGAATTTAGAGCTGCAAATATGAATGGAAACTTTATTCCAAGTGCACGTATTTCTTACAAATTTTTGAGAGAAAAAGCCAAATTCTCTTTGGTAGCTAACAACTTTACGAACAAAATGTACTCCATTCGTCCTGGAATAATGGAGGCCCCAAGGTCAATTACGGGGAGGTTGGATTATTCGTTTTAATTCCTTTTCGTCTGAATCAGGATTCACAGAATTAATGGATTCGCAGGATTTTGATAGTGGGAAATATTTTAGAATAAAGTCTATTGATTAAGATTTCTATTACAGATTGTAAAACTGTAATTAGACAAATGCCACTAACTCAATCCTGAATATTCTACGAATCCTGCGAAACCTGATTTAAACAAAAAATGCCAAGATTGAGTACAAAACTCAAACTCTTGGCATTTTTCATTTATAGAAAATCGAACAACTGACAACCACTAAGAATTACCAATTTTTCGCAAATGCTTCGTTAAAAACATCCTGTACAATATATTCAGTTACCTCCTCCAACAACTCTACTTTAACGGAATTAAAATCTTGATCACTCGGAAACTGAACGAATCGGCTAAAAGTCTTTTTCCAACTTTTATCATCATTGTTGACCTCCTCGTATTCGACTCTTAAATTTATGGTGAGTTGATTGAAAGCAGTTGTTGCACCCGCTTGCGGTGCTTCTGAAGTAATTCTAAACCCCGTAATTGTTCCAGTAAAAATGATGTCGGGTTTGCTTTTATTCCAATCCAATCGAGAGGAATTTCTGATTCTATCTTTAAGCGCCTCGGTCAAATCAAGCGCAAGCGTGGGCTCAAGCAAGTCTGCGGTATTCTCAAATGTCTCGACATTGAATGTATCAATGCTCGGGTCAATACTGATTCCACTCAATGAAATAGAACAACTATTAAAAGTAATAGCCAACAAAATCATGCAAAGTAACAACCTCATTTTTCTAAATTTTAACAGTGATCAGTTAATTAGTGGATTAGTTATTCAGGAAACGAAAAATTGAAAAGTTGAGTACATTTACTCATTTCAAAATTCACTCATCCACTCATTCCGCTTACCCAAATTCCTTCTTCACTTTCTTCACTTTAAGCATAACGGACTTTTCGAGGTTCTTTTTATACTCAATGACCGTTTTTTGAATTTTTTCATCACTGCTTCCAATAATTTGAGCCGCGAGGATACCTGCATTTTTAGCGGCATTGAGCGCAACCGTAGCAACTGGCACTCCATTTGGCATCTGCAAAATCGACAAAATCGAATCCCATCCATCAATCGAATTGGAAGATTTGACGGGCACGCCAATCACTGGCAGCGGCGTTATCGAAGCCACCATGCCCGGCAAATGCGCTGCGCCACCTGCTCCCGCAATAACCACTTTTATACCACGAGTATGTGCTTTTTTAGCAAAAGTGAACATCCGATTTGGCGTTCTGTGTGCAGAGATGACGGTGAGTTCAAAAGGAATATTCATCTCGGTTAAAATATCTGCAGCTTGACGCATGACAGGCAAATCCGAATCTGAACCCATGATGATTGAAACCATTTCTATATTGATTTTTATTAATTTTTTGATAAATTGATTTCCAAGTTTATCAGATTGTTGAATGGTTGGATTGTCTAATTTTTATTGAAAAGCGACAAAAACAATCAAACAATTTAACAATCAAACAGTCCTAATCACTAAATTATCTTTTACAAATTGTGCTTTTTCACGAGCAGCATCTAAGTCGGTATCGACGATTGTTGCATGCCCCATTTTTCTGAATGGTTTTGTGATTTCTTTGCCGTACAAATGTAGATTAACTCCCTTGACTGCGAGGCATTTTTCAAAACCTTCGTAATAGGCATTTCCAGTGTAACCATCTGCTCCCAAAAGGTTGACCATGATACTTGGAATCTTATTGGCCGTGCTTCCCAATGGAAGATTCATTATCGCTCTGATGTGCTGCTCAAACTGCGAAGTGAATGCACTGTCAATCGTATGATGCCCTGAATTATGAGGTCGTGGCGCTACTTCGTTGATAATGATTTCTCCTTTTTTGGTTAGAAAAAGTTCGACAGCGAGCAAACCACAAACATCCATTTTTTCAATGACTGAACGAGCTAAATCTACACAGACTTTTTCCTGTTCAGGAGTGATTTGAGCTGGACATAAAAGAAACTCAACCAAGTTTGCGATGGGGTTAAATTCCATTTCCACCGTTGGATAAGAAGCGATTTCACCATCTTCGTTTTTGGCAACGATGACGGCTAATTCTTTTTCAATATCAACCAATTCCTCAACCAAACTTGGGCCTTTTAATATTTTAGAAAAGTCTGCTTCGGTTTTGATAACCGCCACTCCTTTTCCGTCGTAACCCTCTCCTCTCGTTTTCTGTACAAAAGGCAATTTCAACTTTCCATCCATGACCGATTCGATGATAAGTTCCTCATTATCAAATAGTTGAAACGGAGAAGTCGGCAAATTATGCTTTTGATAAAATTGCTTTTGAAGGCCTTTATCTTTTATGATGAGCAATTTCTCTGGGTCGGGGTGGATTGTTTTTCCTTCCTTTTTTAATTGTAGAAGCGCATCTGTATTGACGTGTTCGATTTCGATACTAATGACATCGCAGTCCTTCCCGAAATTGTAAACATCATCGTAATTTTTGAAATTGCCTTCTACAAATTCAGCAGCAAATCGCCCTGTTGGAAACTCAGATGTTTTATCCAAAAATTTGATTGGGAAGTGCCAATTACCTGCAGCTAATGCGACCATTTTACCCAATTGACCGCCTCCTAAAATTCCTAATTTTTTACTTTTTGAGAACATGTGATTTGTATTGAGCGGCAAAAGTAAAAATCAAAGCACCAAAAACGACAACAAAATCACAAAAAGAAACTGAAGCATCATCGTTCCATCCATCGCTCCCGTAAAAAAGTAATCATGATCTTGGCTTGGGGTGAGATAAATCAAAATGGAAGTTGTCAAATAGGAAAGTAAAATTCCATAATAAACGGAAACGGAATAAAGTCCAGTCGCAAATAAATAGGAGCTAATAATTATCATAAAACACAAAGCAGCATAACTCAGGTAAAGGCTTTTTCGAATTCCAATTTTGGAAGGAATGGTATTGACATTGGTATCTTTATCAACCCGCAAATCTCTGATATC
>CALLVG010000261.1 GCA_938010715.1 uncultured Saprospiraceae bacterium | reverse complement strand
GAAGTGCGTTATTTTTTCATTAGACGAGGCAAAAAACGCAGACAATGCCTAAGCATTGGTGAGTATTTTTAACGCGTGTCCCGATTTTAATCGGGGAAGTATAATGGAAAAAGAACCGCTTCAAATCGAAAGGTTGTTTTTCGGTTTTACTAAGTGAAATTTCAAAAATAACTTACTCCAAATAACGCTTCCGTTTTGCGGCTAAGAAACAGAAAAAAATGACTCCATAACTACGGCTAATGAATTAATTTAAACTTTTTCGTTCCTATACAAAATCTATGGTCAGGTCGAAATGGACAATTTATTGACCAAAAGAGAGAAGTTAATTTTACTGTTTGTGACATTGTATTTCAAAGGTATTAATCATTCATTATCATTATTCTAAAAGATATTATTCCCTACCGTGCATCGAATAAGCTTTATTTGGATAGCATTTTTGTCTAATGTTGACGAAGAGTTTAGCATTGTTTTTGTATTATTTAGTTAGCTTGAAAAAGCTCTTATTACAAAGCCCGGATTCCCCCCCCCTAAATTATTGGAAAATCCACATTCCTGCACAGTTTATTTCTTGTGTTGAAATGCTACTGTGTGCCTGTGCCCCTTTCTAAAGAATAATTTAACAATGAGACAAATTTATTTTTGTTTATTCATACTGATGGTTCCTTTTTATCTGACTGCGCAAACAGTACAACAAGGTTGTAATGCGGGTAGTTTTGGTATTGATGGTGATTTATATGCCAATGGTTCTCAGTATGGAAATATTGCGGGAAGCACGGGAACAGATGATTGGTTTGTCAACCAAACAATTTTCTCAGGTACCTCGTTAGGGGTGATTAGTGAAGATAGTGCAGCAATTTGGTCTAATCCAGCTGTTGCATATCTATCGCTATCCACAGAAATGTCTCAAGTAGCCAATGCTATAATAAACGGAATTAGATGGCAAGATGGAATTTATGCCAGAGATTTTTATGGAGGATCTGGATTTATTGATAATACAAGTTATACGAGCTCTGGAAAAAATGGAGAGAACCCAGAGTTGTGGCCAGTCGGCTCGGCGAATGTAGTTCCCAAAAATGATTTGATTGATTGTTATGGACATTTAAGAAGAGATGGAAATACGGCTTTGGCTGATCTTTGGCTAATGGCAGGTTTCTCAAGAATTTCAAATAGTGGAGAAAGTTATTTTGATGTAGAGCTTTTCGCAAAAGATATCTTCTTAGACCCAGTTAATGGATTTAGTTCTGCTGGTTCCGAAGCAGGCCACACTTCATGGTTGTTTGATGCAAGTGGAAACATTTTAAGAGCAGGTGATATGGTGGTTTCTGTCGTGTTTTCTACCTCTGCCGTACCAGAAATTGAACTTAGAGCATGGGTAAGCAAGGATGATTATGAAAATGCTTCCCCAGTCAGTTTTGATTTCGGGACTGAATTTGACGGCGATGGCACGGCTGCTGTATATGGCTATGCATCAATCAGCACGCCAATGGGTACCAACGTCATCAGTTGCGCACAACCAAATGATGATCCTACACCCGCTCCGCCATGGGGTTCGATTAATTCTTCGGGAGATTATAGCCCAACCTATGATAAATGGCAATTCATTGAAGCGGCCATCAACTTAACGGAATTTGGTATCGACCCTGCTTTGGCTGCCTGGACAAGTGGCAATGACCCTTGTTGGAATCCATTTGGAGCCATTCTTTTTAAGGCAAGAGCTTCTGCTTCTTTTACTGCTCAGTTGAAAGATTTTAGTGGGCCGTATCCATTTGGTACGGTACCAATTGTTCCACCCGACATTGTCGGCGATACCATTAGTTGTTATAAACCAGAAGTTTGGCTTAGACCTGATACTTTGATTACTGGCGCCTATTATCACTGGTCAACTTTGGATGGAAATATCCTTTCTAACCCAGACAGTGCCGCTATTTTGGTGGATCAACCAGGAGAATATACTTTATTTGGAACAGCTATTCAGGGGTGTACCGAGGACAATGATACCATCTTTGTCCCTTCTTTGATCAGAGACGTAAATGTTTTAATTGAAGCAGATACCACTTGGGATTGTTCTTTTGAAACGCAGCTTATGGGGTCGGGTGACGGGACTTGGTTTAGTTGGTTTGGCCCTAATGGTTTTACTTCAAGTAATGCCAATATATCTGTTACCGCACCAGGACTTTACATTTTAGAAATGCAAGATAGTCTTTCTGGCTGCGTTGGTGATGATTCAATTTGGGTGTCCAGAGTCCCTTGTGAAATGATATTCCCAACATTGCTGCCCCCTGATGGCAATATCGCCATTATGCTTGATTCGATTCTACCTACCTTCGATGTGCCGACCGATATTTCAATAGATTGTTCGCTCGATCCATTAGAATTAGATTTGACTGGTCACGCAGTAGATGAAAATGATAATTGTACCCTTAGTATTGGAGAAGCTAGTTTTCAAGATCAAATAACTGCCACCTGTGGAGGTACAGCCGTCATCGAACGGTCTTGGAGTTTGACAGATGATTGTGGCAACACGCGTACCGAAATCCAGATAATTACATTAATTGATACGATTGCGCCTCAATTTGATCCGCCAGCAGATATCACTTTAGAATGTACGGCTAATATTGATGGAACAAATTTGACTGGTGTGCCAGTAAATATAAATGATAATTGTGATCCGCTTTTAAGTGTTCCATCTTTTAGAGATAGTACAATATCTGAACCATGTCAAGGCGCTGCAGAAATTGCCAGAATCTGGTCCTTATCAGATGCTTGTGGAAATGATACTTCCCTCATTCAGTTGATAACTTTAATTGATACTGTTGCACCTGTTTTTGAAAATATTCCAAATGATACATTGGTCAATTGTCTTACCATCCCGTTGCCACCTGTTGTTTTTGCTAATGACAATTGCAGTCCGGGCATTGATATTCAGATGGTTCAAGATACCATCAATGGTGGATGTGTCAATAAATTCACTCTTCGCAGAATTTGGTCAGCAATAGACAGTTGTGGAAATGTGGCAAGAGATAGTCAATTTGTGGCGGTAGAAAATTGTGATCCACCAGCTGTGATTTTTGCAAGCGATAGTATTGTTGTTTGTGAAAAGGATATGGTGGTTATTCGCTCAACCAGTGAATATAATCCACCAGTATATCAATGGCAATCAAGTACAGATGGGATGAATTGGTCAAATATATTTTTAGCAAACGACAGTGCTTTTACACTTGATCCTGCTCATCCTGTTCATTCAGGTTGGTATCGAATTGTAACAGCTGGTCAAACTACTGACTTGAACGATCCAGACTGCTCCGTTACTTCTGATAGTATTTATTTGTTGGTCAATCCATTGCCACCACCATCGGCTTCCGATGTATTTATTTGTAGAGGAGATTCCGTTGGGATACATGGAGTTTTTTACGATTCAGATCAAATAGTTATAGATACCTTGGTCGGTGCAAATGGATGTGATAGCGTGGTTACTTCAACTATAATTGTACTTCCACTTTCAAGATTTTCACAATCAATGACCGTTTGTGAAAACGACTCGATACAAATCAACGGTAATTTTTACAGTGGCGCCCAAATCGTAATGGACACCTTAGTAGCTGCTTCCGCGAATGGATGTGACTCTATCATAACGACTGATTTGATGTTATTACCACTTTCAAGATTTTCACAATCAATGACCGTTTGTGAAAACGACTCGATTGAAATCAACGGTAATTTTTACAGTGGCGCCCAAATCGTAACGGACACCTTAGTTGCCGCTTCCGCGAATGGATGTGATTCTATCGTAACAACTGATTTGACCGTTTTGCCAGTTTCGTTGTTTAGTCAACCATTAGAAATTTGTGATGGCGATTCAATTGAAATAAAAGGAATCTTTTATTATCAATCACAAATTGTGCTTGATACTTTGGTTGCAGCCAATGGCTGTGAT
>CALLVG010000260.1 GCA_938010715.1 uncultured Saprospiraceae bacterium | reverse complement strand
GATGGTATCAAACAACAACCAGAAAGAAGGGATGAAGGAACAGATTTTTTTAGAGGGTTTGATTTTGACTTTCCAACTTCACCCACACCGCCCGAGCCGCCAGCAAAAAAGAAAAAGAAGCGAAAGACTTATCGTTTATAGTATAACCAAAAGCAGCCCATGATTAAAATCATGGGCTGCTTTTGGTTTAGGGTCTACCGTTTTTCTTTTGAAACTTATCGCTTTGAAGTCATCTCGTATTTCAAGCCATTATAGCTTTTCAAAACAGCTTTGACAGAACCAACAGAAACAGGAGATTCTATCAACAATGGAATTCTGTTTTCGTCATCTGTGGCGTAAATATTCATCACCGTACCTTCATTGAAAACATCTCCGACAATTACTTTTGGTACTAAATGCACAACATCAAATTTTCCTAATTCTTTGATTTTCTTTTTTTTCTTTTTGCCCATGAAGGTCAAATCCAACGGCCATTCTTTATTGTCCATGAAAATTTTCATTGGAACACGGTCGCCGACATTCATGTTATTTGCTTTTACATTTCGGAGATAATAAATGACCGAAAGAATATCATGCATACAATTGTCCACCGCATATTCTGTTGGACTTGCGACTTCTCTTGTTTTGCCGCGTGTTGAAATCACTTTATTTGCACTTTGCTTGTATTCAATTTTTTCATACAAACGATATCCACCTTCCTGCACGCTGCGGTAAGCTCTACTTGGCAACAAAGTTTCTTTATTGACATAAGCCTCGTACTTATCTCTAACTTTGAAAAACCACTCGTAAGAAGAATAAGTTCTCCCAACTGCTGACAAATGAAATTCACTGCCAACATCCTTTACATTAAAAACTACTTCGCCGGCAGAAAGCCACAAGTAACCCCAGTTGTAATACAATTTATAAGTCAACTGCTCTCCACTTTGGAAAGTGTTATTTTCTGCATTGCAGATATCAGGAATGATGATTCTTCCTTCCGTTTTTATATTAGGAGCATTAAAAGCTGATAGTGAAAAAATCAACACACACCCTAATAATATTTTATGAATGGTCGCTCTCATATCCAAGTGATTTTAGAACATTCGTTTTTAAAATAAATACTGCTCCAATTAACGAGGGCAGTACCAAGTTTATTACAAATAGGCTGTAGGTGGCGGCTAATACACTTATCTCATTTCCGCCAAAGAAACCCCACACAAACAGTGCCACCTGTCCTCTCGTCAGCAATCCCAACACTGGGGGAAGTGGAACGCTGGTTTGTACTAAAAATACAGTTGCAATTCCTGCTAATGCCTCCAAAAACGGTGCATCGATTCCAAAAAATTGCAATAAAAAAAAGAACTGAACTGAATAAGTCAGATATCTCAAGAACGACAGCCCCAAAGCCTTTGATAACAACTTCGTGGAATATTTTTTTAACACCTTTAGAAACTTCAACTGCTTTTTGAAGCGCTGAACTAACGGAATTCGCTTCACAACTGGAATAACTAAATCGATATTAAAAAAGGAAAAGAATAGCAGTCCCAAGAGCGAAACCCCAAACAACAAAACGACTTGTAAAACCATGGGTTCTACTTCCAAAAATCTCCATGCGAAATAGAGCAAACCAATCAAACCGCAAGTCAAGAGTGCCGCCAATTGGCTTAAACTTCCAACCAAAGTGGCAACCACTGCATGCCAATTGTGTTTTGGGTCAACCAATAACACACGACCTCCATATTCGCCCACTCGGTTGGGTGTGAAAATAGAAACCGTCACGCCTGCCATAATTCCCTTGAAAGAACGCCAAAGTGGAAGTTTGACTACAGGGCTGAGTAGGACTCTCCATTTTTGAGTTTCTAATAACCAATTGATGGGCAAAAAAACAATCGTCAAAATCAACCAAATGATTTCTCCTTCTCTGACTTGTTTTTGAAATTCTTGCCAAAGATTTTTCAAATTATCCTTACCCAATACTTGCGCATAAATCGCCCAAAACAATAGCAAAAGTATCAGCCCTTTGATGAGCCAATTAATCGCCTTATTATTGAGAAGTTTTTTCAAAAATGAAAATTTTCGGTGAAGGTCAATTCAATTTTTATTTTTACCAAAAAGAATCGCACATGTTTGACTGGCTTTTTCAACCATTTCCATTAGAACGAAGTTTCAAAAAGAAAATAAAATCTGCTGCTTTGGGTGGAGTGGTTGTCTTTTTGGCAATTTTTCTTTTGCGTCCTTTTGGTGCGAGCGGCTATGACGACCAATTTGGAAGTTTTGCATTGCTTTGTTTTCAATATGGGTTTGTTCCCTTTTTTACAACGCTGTCAGGTGGGAAAGTTCAATCCCCGTTTCTTCTGAGTCTCTCGTAGAGGACTTAGAAGCGAGTTAGTACTCGGTCTCCCCTCTCATAGCGAAGCGATCTTCTTGCAAATATCCTTCACCAAAGCAGGCCCATAATAAACCATTCCAGAGTAAACTTGAACCAAAGCAGCACCTGCTTTTAGTTTTTCGATAGCTTCTTCTGGGGAGTCGATACCACCTACGCCGATGATGAATAATTTGCTGTCAGATTTTTCAAAAAGATAGCGAATAACTTCAGTCGAACGCTTTTTCAAAGGTGCGCCACTCAGGCCGCCGTTGCCGATAGATTCGATAGTTTCTTTTGAGGTAGTGAGTGGTTCGCGGGCAATAGTTGTGTTGGTTGCGATGACGCCTTCGAGTTTAGTATCTTTTACAATTTCGATGATATCGTCGAGTTGTTCGTTGGTAAGGTCCGGGGCGATTTTTAGTAAAATTGGTTTTTGTGTTGGCTTTGCTTGATTTAGTTTTTGAAGGTGAGAAAGGAGCTTTGTCAATGGTTCTTTGTCTTGTAATTCACGAAGACCTGGCGTATTGGGCGAACTCACATTCACTACAAAATAGTCTACGTAAGGGAATAACTTTTCAAAACAAATTGCATAATCATTGACTGCTTCATCGTTGGGCGTAACTTTATTTTTACCAATATTTCCACCGATGATGACGTCTTTGGGGCGTCCTTCTTTTAATCGTTCTACCAAAGCATCTACGCCTTCATTGTTGAAACCCATTCGATTAATCAATGCTCGATCCTTTGGCAAACGGAACAAACGTGGCTGTGGATTTCCGCCCTGTGGCTTTGGTGTAACCGTTCCTATTTCTATGAAACCGAAACCGAGATTAGCCATTTGGCGATAGTATTTTCCATCTTTATCAAAACCAGCAGCTAAGCCCACAGGATTCTCAAAATCCAACCCCATGAAGGTTCTTTTCAAAGAGTCATTTTTATAAGAATAAATACTTTTGAAAATAGAATTGACAATCGGAATAGCTAAAACGAATTTTAATAAACCAACCGTAAGATGGTGAGCTTTTTCTGGTTGCCAAAGGAAAAGTATCGGCTTAAGTAAATTATACACGGATAGCGAGTTTTGTTACAATCGCGAAAGTACAACGGACTTTATAAAAAACAGTACTATCCAAATACTTATGCTTTATAGACTATCGCATTACAATTCATTCCTGCTCCGACCGAGGCCAAAATAATATAGTCTCCTTTGTTGATATTATGTTTTTCGAGGTCACCTCTCATGATTTTATCCAAGAGAACTGGAACGGTCGCCACTGAATTGTTTCCCATTTTTTCAATAATCATTGGCATGATCCCTTCGGGTACTTCTTTGATTCCGTATGATTTGAAAAGGCGTTGAAGCATGGCCTCATCCATCTTTTCGTTGGCTTGATGAATGAGAACTTTTTTTACGT
>CALLVG010000259.1 GCA_938010715.1 uncultured Saprospiraceae bacterium | reverse complement strand
CGCCGCCATACAAGTCGTTACAAAAACTAATGATACCCCACCTGCATCAGCAGAAAGAACTGATCCTCCATTAAATCCAAACCATCCAAACCAAAGTAAGAATACCCCCAAGGCTGCCAAAGGCATAGAGTGACCTGGGATTGGTTTGACACCTTTATCGGTATATTTTCCTTTACGTGCACCAAGCAAGATGATACCTGCTAAAGCACCCCAGCCCCCTACTCCGTGAACAACAGTAGAACCTGCAAAATCATAGAATCCCATAGCGTCCAACCATCCGCCTCCCCACTTCCACATACCAGTGATTGGGTAGCTAATCGCAACAAATAAAGTTGAAAAAACTAAGAAAGGCATCAATTTTACACGCTCCGCCACGGCTCCCGAAACGATAGTCGCACAGGTCGCAGCAAATAATGCTTGGAAAATAAAATCTGTATAATATGCATAGGAGCCACCTGCATAACCTATAAGTCCAGCGTCCCCTTCAGGTAAGGTCAAACCAAATCCACCAAATCCAAAATATGCACCTGCATAGTCACTTCCAGGGTACATCAAATTAAATCCAAGACTATAATAAGTGAGCAGACCAATTGCGATAATCATGCAATTTTTAAATAAAATGTTGATTACATTTTTTTGTCGAACAAAACCAGCTTCCAAGGTTGCAAAACCGAGGTGCATGATAAATACCAATACGGAAGCTACCAATATCCATAAATTATTGGCAGTAAAAATTCCATTGTTTGCTACTGCCAACGCCTCGTTAGCTGTGGTTAATGCATCATTCATGATAAATTAAATTTAAATTTTTTGACTTTTTCTAAGAGAGAGATTGAGCGTTTGAAATTGTTTTCAGTTTTCACGAAAAGGAGGTTAGACGGCTGATTCATTCAACTCACCAGTACGAATACGAATTACTTTTTCGATTGGGAAAATGAAAATTTTTCCGTCTCCTACCTCGCCAGTATTTGCGGCAGTGCGAATAGCATTTACCACATCTTTGGCTTTTTCTTCTACTACTGCGATTTCAAGTTTTAATCGAGCAATGTATCCAACATCATAGACAGCTCCACGATAGACAACGTGCTTGCCTTGCTGCTTTCCATATCCTTTCACTTCACTAAAAGTGAAGAAATTAACTCCAATTTCACCCAAGGCTTCCTTCACGTCATCAAATTTGGAGGAACGTATGATGGCTTCTATTTTTTTCATATTTATAAAGAAAGTTTAAAGAGTTATGGTGAAATGATTTCCTCACAAAGTTAGGGGCACGTATGAATAAAATATGTACTATTTTTTTTTGAGTTGTGATACGAAAGGCTAAAATATTACACTTAATTTACTGATTATCAATAAATTATAAAAAATAAAGGTGTTATAACTAAAGCAAAAACCAACCGTGTTTTATTTGAATTATCACTGTAGTAAAAATTGCAATAAATTCTTTTGTATCTTCACTTTACACTCTAAGTACAAAAATATACTGCAATGCCAATTGCTCGATCAGGCCAGTTATTTCAACTCATCAAATCCTTAACCACTGCTGAAAAGCGGAACTTTCGTTTGTATGCCAAACGCAACCAAGGAGATGATTCTATGAAGTTTTTGCAGTTGTTTGACTTTTTGGACAAACAAAAAATTTTGGACGAAAGGGCTATTTTGACAAAACTTAAAGATGTCGATCGAAAGCAATTGCCAAATCTAAAAAGACATCTTTTTACCCAGATTCTTGGGAGTCTTCATTTAGTTTCTAAAAAACGTAACCTATCTATACAAGGCCGCGACTACATTACTTATGCTGAGATATTATATGAGAGAGGTTTGTATTTGCAAAGTTTAAAAATTTTAGAAAAAGCGTTGAATATTGCCGAAAATCATGGCTTCGAAATGATGAAGCTTCACATTCTCGAAAGACAAAAACTCATTGAGTCGAGACATATTACGCGTACAGGAACTATCAAAAATGATGACTTGATGGCTTCTGCTGAAAGTGCATTGAGTAAAGTAAATCACACTGTTAGATTATCTAATTTAAAAATGAAAATGCACTCTTATTACCTTATCAATGGTCATATCGGTAATCAAGAAGAGTATGAAAAATTAGAAAACTATTTTGAAGAAAATCTTCCTAAATTCAAATTAAACGAACTTGATTTTAAAGCAAAAATTTATTTTTATCAAGCTTGCGTATGGTATTATTATGCATTGTTGGATTTTCCAAAATGTTTTGAAAATTCATTAAAATGGATTAATCTTTTTTATGAAAAAGAAGAATTAATTCGTTGGGATCCTGACTTACTTATGAGGGGGTATCATTACTTGTTGATCAGTGCCTATTATAATAATGACAAGAAAAATTTCTCGCGATACTTAAATGATTTAGAGGTTTTTAGAAAGAAAAATTATAGTCGCTTTAAAAAGAATTCTCAAATCATATCATTCTTGACAGTCCACACAGGTCGGTTGAATAAAGATATGATCACAGGTAATTTTGAGCATGCTGTTAATGACTCTATCCCACGTTGTCTGCGTCGAATAAAGCGATACGGAAATCAAGTTGACGTCCATCGTATCTTAGTTTTTTATTATAAAATTTCGTGGATTTACCTCGCAAATAGCCAACCTTCAAAGTCAATAGACTTTTTAAACAAGATCATTGAGTTGGAAACAGGAACATTGCGAGAAGACCTTCAGGGATATAGCCGAATCATGTATTTGATGGCTCATTATGACTTGGGTAATTATGATTTGCTCAACTACCTCGTAACTTCCGAAGAACCTTTTTTTAGAAAAATGAAAGAAGAAAATCCGTTGCAGCAATTGAGTTTCCGCTTTTTCAAAAAACTGAGTAATTGCCCGCTCAATGATCATTTAGACGTCATGAAAGATTTTTTGGCTCAATTTCAAATTTTACAAAAAGACAAATTTCAACAAAGAGCATTGTTGTATTTGGACATTCCAATTTGGATTTTAGCAAAAATCACTAAACAGAAAATTAGCGAAATACAAGGAAAAGAATAGTCTTTGTTTTCAAATGAATTGTAGAGAAATCTACTACTCGCCCAATCAAATCAACAAATCCATCAAATCCGCTTTCTCATTCAAATACTCTCCAAAGAAATTTCGAGACTTGAGTCGATTCATCAGCGGCTGCAAATCTTCTGAATTTTTCAATTCAATTCCAACGACCGCAGGCCCATTTTCTCGATTGTGTTTTTTGGAATATTGAAAGTAAGTGATATCATCTTCAGCGCCAAGTATTTCAGAAACAAACTCTTTGAGTGCCCCTGCCCTTTGTGGAAAACGAATCACAAAATAATGTTTTAGTCCACGATGAAGTAAGGCACGTTCTTTTATTTCTTCGGTTCGAGTGATGTCATTGTTGCTGCCACTGATGAGGCAAACGACGTTTTTATTTTTGATTTCATCGCGCATTTGGTTGAGCGCAGCAATCGTCAATGCGCCTGCCGGTTCCACCACAATTGCATCTTTGTTGTACAGGTTGAGAATGCACTGGCAGATGCATCCTTCCGCCACCGTTTCCATACGATGCAGGGTGTCTTTGCAAATTTCAAAATTTAAAGCACCGACTCTTTTGACTGCTGCACCATCTACGAATTTTTCGATTTCGTCGAGCGTTACCAGTTTTCCTTCTGCAATACTTTGGCTCATGGAAGGCGCACCCGTAGGTTCAATTCCGATGATTTTTGTTTTGGGAGAAAGCGTTTTAAACACCGCACTTACGCCTGCTGCCAAACCGCCACCACCCACTGGCAAAATCAAATAATCAATATTAGAATTGTATTGATTCAAAATTTCTAAACCAATCGTCCCCTGCCCTTCAATCACTTTTTGATCATCGAATGGTGGCACATAAGTTGCTTTTTTGCTTTCGCAAAATGCTTGGGCTTCGCGAGCAGCATCGTCGAAAGTATCACCAATCAAAACAATTTCGATATGGCTTCCGCCGAACATTTTGACCTGCTCTATCTTTTGTTTGGGTGTCGGTGCTGGCATGAAAATCGTTCCACGAATTTCCAATTTGTTGCATGAGTAAGCAACGCCCTGCGCATGGTTGCCAGCACTTGCTGTCACGACTCCATTCGCCAATTCATTTTCCGAAAGGGAAGAAATTTTATTAAACGCTCCGCGTATTTTGTACGAACGAACGATTTGTAAATCTTCTCTTTTTAGAAAAACATTTGCTCCGTATTTTCGAGACAGTCGAAGGTTTTCTTGCAACGGCGTGGTCACTGCAACATCTTTTAGGTTGTTGGCAGCGGTGACGATGTTTTCAATTTTTGGAAAATATTTTGTGTCGATTTTCATGTGTATGAGTTATGAACGCAAAGACGCTAAGGCGCAAATTTTTTATTTCAAACAAGAGCTAAAAAAAACTTTGCGTCTCCGCGTCTTTGCGTTCAGTTTCTTTTAAAACTTACGCCTCAACCTCCTCTGCTACATTTGCGTTCTCAGGTCTCAAACTACGTACAGTCTTTCCTGCTTGCCACATTTCTGATTCGCGTAATTCTTTTAACTCAGCTTCCAATTTCACACGGTAATCTGCTTGGCCATTAGAATCAATTGACAATTTTGCTTCGTTGCCTGCCTCCACACTATCGTACAATTCTTCAAAAACAGGAGTCACTGCATCGCGGAATTTTTTCCACCAATCCAATGCTCCGCGTTGAGCTGTGGTTGAACAATTGGCATACATCCAATCCATTCCATTTTCCGCGACAAGCGGATAAAGAGACTGAGTAGCTTCCTCTACTGTTTCATTAAATGCTTCAGATGGCGAATGTCCTCGCTTTCTCAATAAATCATATTGAGCTGCAAAAAGTCCTTGAATGGCACCCATCAAAGAACCACGTTCGCCCGTCAAATCAGAGTAAACTTCTTTTTTGAAATTAGTCTCAAAAAGATAACCTGAACCAACGCCAATACCCAATGCAACAACTCTATCATAAGCATTGCCAGTCGCATCTTGGTGAATTGCATAACTTGAATTCAAACCTTTTCCAGCAACAAAAAGACGGCGCAATGACGTGCCCGATCCTTTCGGTGCAACCAAAATCACATCCACATCAGCAGGTGGTTCGATTCCTGTTTGGTCTTTATAAGTGATACCAAATCCGTGTGAAAAGTAAAGTGCATTTCCAGGTTTTAAATGCTTTTTGATATTATTCCATTGGCTAATTTGCCCTGCATCAGAAAGCAAATATTGCAAAATGGTTCCGCGCTCAGCAGCTTCTTCGAGTTCGAAAAGTGTTTCGCCTGGCACCCAACCATCAGCAACAGCTTTATCCCAAGTTTTGGATTCTTTACGTTGACCAACGATGACGTTGATGCCATTGTCGCGCAAGTTGAGTGCCTGACCAGGCCCTTGCACGCCGTAGCCCAAAATAGCTACAACTTCATCTTTTAATACTTCTTGCGCTTTCGCTAAAGGGAACTCGTCGCGTGTTACGACATTTTCTAAAGTTCCTCCGAAATTTAATTTTGCCATGACTTATAGAGATTTATTTTACCCCGACTTATCGAGGGGTTTTAATTGATTTAATTTTAATAATATTTTTTATCATGGTTGCCCGTTGTTGCCATGGTTGCCGAGTTGCCATCGTTGTACTCGAAATGAGGGCAATCATGGCAACTTGGCAACAACGGCAACTCAGAACTACCGTATTAACTCCGAGATCAACATCTTAGGTTTCGTAATCGCAATACGTCCAGAACGAACAAATTGCATGAGCCCAAACGGATATAAATCGTCGTATAATTTTTTAGTTTCTTCGTAACTGCCTGTTTTTTCAACTACGAAAAATTCTTTCTCGACAGCAGCGATTGTGCCACCATTTGATTTTATAATGGATTGACAATCCGTTTCATAAAGATTGTCAACAGAGATTTTGTACATCGCTATTTCTTGAGTAAAAATATCTTGACTGCGGTGGTAATATGCCTTGACGACCTCCACTTGCTTCTCAAGTTGTTTGACTACTTTTTGGATGGCCTCCTCTGTTGTTTTTACCACAACGGTATAGCGATGAATGTCTTTTATCTCAGATTCAGAAGCGGTGATGCTTTCGATATTGATATGCCTTTTCAGAAAAATGGAAGTCACTCGATTGAGCAATCCAACATTATTTTCTGTAGAAATTGAAACTGTAAATATTTCTTGATTCATGATGAATTATTTTAATCTAACTTTAGAAACACATGCTCCCGACTCAATCATCGGAAATACATTTCCTTCTTTTTCCACTTTTACTTCGAGGAAATATGGGCCATCGTGATCTATCATTTTTTTGACCGCTTTCGCTAAATTTCCTCTTTCTGAAACGCGCTCCGCTTCGATGAAATAACCTTTTGCAATTGCCACAAAATCTGGGTTAACCATTTCAGTTGAAGCATATCTTTTATCAAAAAAGAGTTGTTGCCATTGTCGCACCATTCCAAGAAAATCATTGTTCAATACGACAATTTTTACCGCCAATTTTGTTTGAAAAATAGTACCCAATTCTTGAATCGTCATTTGGTAACCACCATCACCGATGATGGCGATGACCTCTCTTTCGGGTACACCTTTTTTCGCGCCAATCGCAGCAGGTAAGGCAAAACCCATTGTCCCCAAACCACCTGAAGTAATATTGCTTTGCGTTTTGGTAAACTTGGCATATCGGCAAGCAATCATCTGATGTTGTCCTACATCCGAAACGATGATATGATCGCCACCAGTTACATTGTTAATTTCTTTCAAAACCTCTCCCATCGTCAATCCTTCTTTGGTAGGAAAGAGATCATTTTTGATGACGGCTTCATATTCTTTTTTATCTAACTCGACAAATTCATCGTGCCATTTTTTGTGATGATTTTCTTCGATGAGTGGAAGAATTTCAGCCAATGTATCTTTTGAGTTTCCTAAAACAGCGACGTCTGCTTTTACATTTTTGTCAATTTCGGCAGGGTCGATTTCGAAATGAATGACCTTTGCTTGTTTTGCGTAAGTCTTCAAATCGCCCGTCACTCGATCATCAAAACGCATTCCGATGGCAATCAAAACATCGCATTGATTCGTTTGAATGTTAGGCGCATAATTGCCATGCATTCCAACCATTCCAACATTCAAAGGATGTTCAGTTGGCAATGCAGACAAACCTAAAATGGTCCATGCCGCTGGAATGCCTGCCTTTTCAATTAGTTCTTTCAACTCCACTTCTGCCTTTCCCAAAATCACGCCTTGACCAAAAACAATCATCGGTTTTTTTGCATGATTGATCAAATCCGCTGCATCCTGAATGGATTGCGGATCAGTAGTTGGTACTGGTTTGTAACTTCTGATTCTTTTACATTTTTCGTAAGAAAAATCTATCTGAGCGAATTGTGCATCTTTTGTAATATCAATCAAAACTGGCCCTGGTCTGCCAGAGTGAGCAATGTAAAATGCTTTCGCAAACACCTCTGCAATTTCTTCTGCCTTCGTGATTTGATAATTCCATTTAGTCACTGGCGTGGAGATACTCACAATGTCCGTTTCTTGAAATGCATCCGAACCCAAAAAGTGTGATCCCACCTGCCCCGTCACACAAACCATCGGCGTAGAATCTATCATTGCATCTGCCAAACCTGTCACCAAATTAGTTGCTCCTGGGCCAGAAGTTGCGAAGACGACCGCTGGTTTATCATTGACCCGCGCATAACCTTGAGCAGCATGTGTTGCTCCTTGTTCATGACGCGTAAGGATGTGCTCCAATTGATTTTGATAACCGTAAAGTGCATCATAAATCGGCATGATTGCTCCTCCTGGATATCCAAAAATCGTATCCACTCCTTCTTTCAATAAGCATTGAATCACTGCATCCGCCCCAGTCGTTTTGATGGTGGTTTTTACAGGTATTTCTTTTGAAATTTGTGCATTCATATTTGTGATTTTATGGGACACGGATTGAACGGATTTTTTAGGATTTGAACTGATTTAAAAATCCGTCTTTATCCATTTCAATCCGTTAGATCCGTGTCCTATTTTTTTATTAAAATTTATCCGTCACACATCCTTCTGAAGCAGACGAAACTATTTTGGCATATTTATAAAGTGAGCCTTTGCTTACTTTCAAATCAGGGGCTTTCCAATTTGCTTTTCGGGTCGCCAACTCTTCATCAGTTAAATTTACTTTGATAGTGTTTGAAATAGCGTCGATCGTAATTTCGTCACCATTTTCTAACAAAGCAATTGTTCCGCCCTCCTGCGCTTCGGGAGTAATGTGTCCGACCACAAATCCATGAGTACCCCCTGAGAATCGACCATCAGTAATTAGTGCAACAGATTTGCCGAGACCAACGCCCATGATGGCGGATGTTGGCTTCAACATTTCAGGCATGCCGGGGCCACCTTTTGGACCTTCATATCTAATCACGACGACGTCACCTGCTTTTACTTCTCCATTTCGAATGCCATCATTTGCAGCAAACTCGCCTTCGTACACTTTGGCAGTTCCTATGAATTTCAATCCTTCTTTTCCAGTGATTTTGGCTACTGAACCTTCTGGCGCAAGGTTGCCTTTGAGGATTCTCAAATGACCTGTTTCTTTAATTGGCGCAGAAAGTGGTTTGATGATTTCTTGATTTTCAAAAAAGTCAGGAACAGCTTCCAAGTTCTCGGCCAACGTTTTTCCAGTAACAGTCATACATTCACCATGAAGCATTCCATTTTTTAATAAATATTTTAAAACTGCTGGTACACCACCGATTTTGTGGAGGTCTTCCATGACGTATTTTCCACTTGGTTTTAGGTCGGCAAGGAAAGGGGTTTTATCACTTATTTTTTGAAAATCTTCGAGCGTCAATTCAATACCTGCTGCATGTGCAATCGCGAGGTAATGCAAAACGGCATTGGTCGATCCACCCAACACCGTGATGAGCGTCAACGCATTTTCAAAAGATTTTTTAGTTAGAATGTCAGATGGCTTGATGTCTTTTTTTATCAACTCCATCACAAACTGACCAGCTTGCAAAGACTCAATTTCTTTCTCTGCACTGAGCGCTGGATTGGAAGAATTATAAGGCAACGCCATGCCCAATGCTTCAATTGAAGAAGCCATTGTGTTGGCGGTGTACATGCCGCCACAAGCACCTGCACCTGGCACTGCTTTTTCTATTACTTGTTGAAATTCAGTTTCCTGCATGTTTCCTGCAAGTTTCTCTCCCCATGCTTCGAAGGCAGAAACGATATCCAATTTCTTTTCATTATGACAGCCGGCAGCAACTGTTCCTCCATAAACTAAAATCGCAGGTCGGTCGAGGCGCAACATCGCCATGAGTGCGCCTGGCATATTTTTATCACAACCCACGACGGTCACAACGCCATCATAACTCATCGCTTGCACAACGGTCTCTATCGAATCTGCAATGATGTCACGTGAAGGTAACGAGTAACGCATTCCGGGTGTCCCCATCGAGATGCCGTCACTGACGCCAATTGTATTGAAAATGAGTCCTACACCTTCTGATTCGTTGATCCCTTTTTTGACATGTAACGCTAAACCGTTGAGGTGCATGTTGCATGGGTTCCCTTCGTAGCCAGTGCTCGCCACGCCAATCAATGGTTTTTTCATATCGTCGCGCGTCAAACCGATTGCATGAAGCATGGCTTGGGCTGCTGGCTGGGTTGGATCTTGCGTAACACGCTTGCTGTATTTATTGAGTTCCATACACGTGCCTCTTTCCCTCGAATGAAGGAAGACTATCTCATAAGTTTGGATATGTTCGATTTTGAAAATCTCCCATATTCGACCTCTTGAGATAGCTTGGAGGTTTCTTTTTTGTGCTCTCAATTTTTTCCCGAAAGGGATTTGGCTTAGAGAGCTTTGTTATTAAATTTTTTGAGCGAATTTTTTGCTTTCGCGAAATTGTGGAGCACCGCACCGCATTACGTAAAAAGCCTTTCTCAAAATCAATTGAGAAAGGCTTTTATTTTTTTATAAAAAATACAATCTCAACCGCTGTCAAGTAATAATGACTACGTTAATAATAATGACAACGATGATGCAAATTGTACTCATAATATTTTTACATAAAAAAGACATTCCAAAGTGTTATTCTTAAATGATAGCGCGGGTTAATTTCAACAATTAACCCGCGCAACGTTTTCAAAACTTTTTTTGATTTTTAAATTTTTTGACTTACGAAAAAGATTGAGCATAAATATCTTCTCAACAAATCAAAGATAGGTAAGGTGTCTCTTTTACACAAAGCAAAAATTCTGTATTATTACGTTTTCTAAAATAGAATTTCTTTTATAAGATATTGATTATCAACTATATGTAAAATATAAACTACGATGTCTAAAGAAAAAAAAGATTTCCTTGTACAGTTGATAAATAGTTTGGAAAAGGCAGAGAAACGTCATTTTCGATTATTTGCTCGCCGTAACGGTGGCGAAAAGGAATCTCTTTTTCTAAAGTTGTTCGATCATTTGGATAAAACCCAAAACCAGGAAACAAAAGCTATTTTAAAAAAGATACCTGAAATCAAACGACAACAGATTTCAAATATCAAGTCCAATCTTTACAACCAAATTCTTTCCTCGTTGCGTTTATATCATCGCAATAATGATATGGAAATTCGCCTCAGTGAATTGGTCGATTATGCGCGTCTTTTATACCGAAAAGGATTGTATCTCGCAAGTCTCGAAATTTTAAACAAAGCCAAGCGAACGGCTATGGAATCAGGGCGACTCAATTTTGCTTTGGAAGCTATTGATTTGGAAAAGCATATCGAGTTGCAACACGTGACGGGAAGTATGACGCCAAAGGCAATTGAATTGGCTACTGCTTCGGAGCAGTTGATTGGAGATATTAGTATGAATCAAAAGTTGTCGAGTCTTTCGCTCAAAATGTATGGTCATTTTTTGAAAAATGGTTATGTCCGAAATGAGGAAGAGTATGCTTTTTTCAAAAATTTCTTTAAATCAAATCTGCCCGATCATAAATATGAAGAGTTAGATTTTCATGGAAAAGTGTTTTTGTGTCAGTCCTATGTTTGGTATTCGAACATGACTCAAGACTTTCTCAACTATTATCGATACGCGACTCGTTGGGTCAAATTATTTGATGATAATCCTGAATTTAAAGAGCGCGAAATTCCTATCTATATAAAAGGACTGCACAATCGTTTGAATGCTTTGCTTTTTACGGGCAAGTACGAAATGCAGCAAACTGCGCTCGCAGAGTTGGAAACTTTTTTTAGAAATCCATCTTTCAAGTTGACTCGAAATGAACGTTCGTTGACGGCGCTTTTTTATTACACGCATGTCATCAATGCACATTTCATGTCAGGTGAGTTTACGAAATCTTTGGACTTGGTTCCTGAATTTTTGGCTGCCCTCGAATCAGATGAATATACTTGGGACGACTATCGCGTCACGCGTTTTTATTATAAAATAGGAACGCTCTATTTTGGTGCAGGGGATAATGAAACGGCGATTGATTACTTGAACATGGTTATCAATTCTCAAAAACAAGTTCGTCCTGACGTGGAAGCCTTTTCGCGGTTTTTGGATTTGATTGCGCATTTTGAATTGGGCAATACCACCCTCGTTTCCTATCGATTAAAATCACTTTACCGCTTTCTTTTAAAAATTAAAAACTTGGATGCCGTGCAAGCGGAGATTCTGAAATTCCTGCGGCGCGTTCCTCTAATGAATGAAAATAATTACAAAGCGGAGTTTACTGCGATGCGTGATCGTTTAATTGGTATTCGTAAGACGCCTTTTGAAAAACGTGCTTTTTTGTACTTGGATTTTATTTCTTGGTTGGAAGCTAAGATTGAGAATCGGACGATTGAAGAGGTGATACGGGGGAAGTTTTTGGCACAGGTTTAAATTTTAACCACAAAAGGCACACAAGGATCACAAAAGAATAGTTAAATGCTCTTTTGTGTTTTTTTTGTGCCTTTTGTGGTTAAAAAAAACATCGGCATTTCTTCAAAAAATCACACAAAGGAACCTTTGTCCAACTCCCACGAACCTTTGTCCATTTTAAACAGCCTTGGTTGCCCGCATCTTTGTGTCATCATAACGATGATTCTTTAAAACTTCGTGATTCGTGTCAAGCCAAAGTGAAAATTTTCTTTTCCCTATGGTTAATAAAATTTTCACTTCGGCCTGACCACGAATTTTTTAAGAAATTAATCATTAAAGTTTTTTAATAAAATAAAAAAAAGATCATGGCAACCGAAATTAAAATTAAAAACATCCCAACAGGTTATCAATCAATTATTAGCAACGGCAAACACACCATCGTCGGTGATGAACCGGTCAACGTAAAAGGTACTGATTTAGGTATGACACCAACTCAATTGGTATTGGCTGGAATCTCAATGTGCAAAGTGGCGACCATCCGAAATGTCGCAAGACGTAAGAACATCGAAATCGGAGAAGTCGATGCTGAATTGACACAAGTTGCAAAAAGAAATGCAGACGGAACTTTCACAACGGAAGTCAACTCTGCTATCAAAATCGAAGGTGACATTTCAGACGAAATTAAAGAAATGTTGATCGAAGAAGCTGACAATTGTTACGTCACTCGATTGGTCAAAGGCGATTGGCTAATCAATGACTCAACTGAGTTGAACTAATAGAATATTCAAAAATAATTTTTTCAAACTTTAAATTTTATATCATGAGTAACATAAAAAATTTCGAAGAATTCGAAGCAATCAAAAATCAAGACAAACCAGTATTAATTGACTTTTATGCAGATTGGTGTGGACCATGTCAGGCACTTTCGCCAAGCATAGAAAAGCTTTCCAAAAAATACGAGGATGAGTTCTTGATTAAAAAAGTGAACATTGATCAGTTTAGAGAATTGGCTGCTCAATTTCAAGTAAGAAGCATTCCAGCACTTTTTGTTTTGAAAGATGGAGAGGTGAAAGAATCCACTCTTGGATACAAATCTGAAAGTCAATTGGAGGCTTTACTTCAATCACATTTAGCGACAGCTTAAGTTAGTAAATCAAATCCCGATTATCGAACCGCTGTCTTCCCTCAAGACAGCGGTTTTTTTTTATCATATTAGAGGTTAAGTGCTGAAACAAAAATAAGTATAAGTAAATCCATACTTCTTTTAGTCCTGCTCTTCGTTATTTTTTATTTCCGTATCTACGGATATGCAAAGAAAAAATGCCTCAATCAGAACTAAAATAAGCAAAGATTTATGCTATACTTATTTCTGTCTCAGCACTTATTCTAAAATAAACTCTATTTAAAATTTAAAATCATGAAAAATTCTAAGAATCAAAATGTAAGAGAAGCAATCCAATGTGCTAACTGTTGGGGACACCAAGAATACGCCAACCGAATCATTGAAAAAGATATAAAATATCAACCAACAGGAAGTCATGCTTTTATTCTTAAATTTGTGGAGGAGTATTTTTAAACTCCACCTTGAGATAAACGTTATTAAAATATGGCATTAACCACCGTCAAAAAATATTTATTTGAAAATGGTCTAAAAGAGGTAAATTCTCTTTTTGAGCTGACTTCATTGCGCATCGATACTTACTGTGTAGCAACTCGTGATGAAGTCAGCAACCATTACAAAGTCATTTGGATTGAAGATGGTGATGGCACTTATTTAGTTGATACGAATGAGGTTTCTGTAAAAGGATCTGGTGTGTTTTTTCTTTCACCGGGTCAGGTTTTTTGTGTAAAAAGTGAAAAGGTAAGAGCAGCTTATCAGATTGAATTTGATAAAGATTTTTACTGCGTTGAGTCGCATGGAAAAGAAATTGCTTGCAATGGATTGTTGTTCAACAATGTGCATCGCTCGTCGGTAATTTCAGTCCAGCCAGAAGAGAAAGAAATTTTTCAAACCCTTATCAATCAGATGATTGCGGAGTTGGAAAACAAAGGCCGCTCGCATAAGGAATTGTTGATTTCTTATTTACGAATGTTTTTGATTCATGCCCTTCGATTACTCGAAAAAGAAGAAGCCGACACAAAAACCGCAACCCATCAGGGCAATCAGCAAGTTCAAGAATTTATTGCTTTGGTTGAAAAGCAATTTAAAACTGAACATACTGTAAAAGGTTATGCCGAACAGCTTTTTATCTCTCCAAAATCATTGGCCAAAAAACTACACGCATTGGGTTATCCTACACCTTTGCAAGTCATCCAAAATCGAATCATCCTTGAAGCAAAACGCCAACTCAAGTTTTCAAATTTGAGTATCAAAGAAATTGCTTTTGAGTTGGGCTTTGAAGATCCAGCTTACTTTTCAAGATTGTTTTCTAAAAATTCGGAAATCTCTCCTGCGGCTTATCGGAAAGCGAATTGATATTATTCGGTTCACGGTACATGGTTCACGGCGCCACGTTGATTGTCATCATACAAATACTTAGAATAGCTGTCAATTTCATTGTGAACCAACCTTGTCCTTTCGGGTTTGAGTAATTAAACACAATTATGAATTTCTCCTTTTTCGCAAAACTCTACTTGCTGACTATTCCAGTTTTCTTTTTGATTGATATGCTTTGGCTAGGCTTTATTGCCAAAAGTTTGTATCGCCCACGCATCGGTCACCTCATGTCTGATGATGTGAATTGGACAGCGGCCTTTCTATTTTACTTCATGTATATCGTTGGTATTATTTTCTTCGCAGTGACCCCTGCATTGAGAGACGGCAATTGGCAAACGGCGCTTTTGATGGGTGCTGCTTTTGGCTTTTTTACTTACGCGACTTATGACTTAACCAATTTGGCAACACTTCGTGATTGGTCAGTGACAGTTGCGATTGCGGATATTATTTGGGGAACGATTTTGTGTGGCGCGGTGGCTTCTTGTTCGTTTTTTATTGGAAAATGGCTGGGCTGATTTGTCTCCAATTAATAGCCTTGAGGGTGTTCAAAAAATAACTTCCCTATTTAGGAACGTGTAAAAAAACTTCAGTTTGAATATTCTTTTTCTTGCTCTTCGTTAAAAAGCCTAACAGGAAAAGAACCGCTTCAAATCGAAATGTTATTTTTTCAACTTTACTAAATCAATCCATCATCTTCATACAATGCGACCCCTTTCTCAATCATTCCTTTTACCTCCTCCTCCACCTCAGGAGTCAATTTTTTAATATGAAAACAACTCTTGCCTTTTAAAAATTTCTTCAAATCAGGAGAAATAGAAAACTCATCCACATGAGTATAAATCGGAAAGAAATACAACCGAATATCCTTTGCTTTTGGAATCACTGAAGCAAAATAATGTCCATCTACCTTCTGCTTGCCTTGCATCACTTCTTTCGTACCGCAAGCCTCAAATTTTTCCGCTTCATCGTGACGAATTCGCAGAGCAGGTGCCTGTGCATGGAGCATATCTTTGAGGGTTGTTTGAATTTCTTGTAAATCAGACTTCATATTTTAAATTTTATAAACAAAGATAAAAAATCAGGGAATGAAATTTTAAACTTGTTCTTGACACTTGAACTTGAACTTTCCGTACTTTTGCACTTTTTCACGGTTACGTAGAAAATTCTGTGATTTAAATCAGTCCTAAATTCAAAATTTCTATCCCTATCGGTCAAGAAATTTTAAACTTCGATCTGACCACAGAATTTGTCTAAAGAAAAAATTACACAACATGACGCAAGTTCAGAAAAGTGTTGGCGAAACCAACTTCAAGCTACCCAATCAAAAATCGTTTTATAGAGGAAAAGTACGCGATGTTTATAGTATTGATGATATGTTGGTGATGGTAGCGAGTGACCGTATTTCTGCATTTGATCACGTGTTGCCGCGACCGATCCCCTACAAAGGTCAAGTACTCAATCAAGTGGCTACACACTTTTTGAGAGCAACCGAAGATATTTGTCCAAATTGGCTCATGAGTACGCCTGATGCAAATGTTGCAATCGGTTTAGCATGTGAACCCTTCAAAATAGAAATGGTGATTCGTGGCTACTTGGCAGGGCACTCGTGGCGCGAGTACAAAGCAGGAAAGCGAATGATTTGTGGTGTTAAAATGCCAGATGGCATGAAGGAGGGAGATAAATTTCCAAAGCCAATCATCACTCCTGCGACCAAAGCTGAAGAAGGGCACGACGAAGATATTTCCAAAGAAGAAATTTTGAAACAAGGAATCGTCAGTGCCGCAGATTATAAAGTGATGGAGGAATACACCTACGGACTTTTTCAAAGAGGGACAGAAATGGCTGCCGAGCGCGGATTGATTTTGGTCGATACCAAATATGAGTTTGGAAAGAAAAACGGAATGGTCTTTTTGATTGACGAAATTCATACACCAGACAGTTCTCGATATTTTTATAAAGATGGATATTCTGAGCGGCAAGCAAAAGGCGAACGTCAAAAGCAATTGTCCAAAGAATTCGTGAGAGAGTGGTTGATGGAAAATGGTTTTCAGGGAAAAGATGGGCAAAAGATGCCTGTCATGCCTGACGAATTTTTGCATAAAGTGACGAGTCGTTATGTGGAATTGTATGAAAAAATAACGGGCGAAAAATTCGTTCCAGCTGACACGACTGATATTCAAAATCGAATCGAAAAGAATATTTTAAACTATTTTAAGTAAAAGAGTGTATATAAATTGTTTGGTTGTTGAAATGAGCGCAACAATTTAGCCATTTAACAATCAAGCAATCACAATTATGGCAAGAATACTCGGCATTGATTACGGTTTGAAAAGAACAGGCATTGCGGTCACTGATCCTTTGCAGATTATTGCGAGTAGCTTGGATACCGTCACCACAAATGAGTTGATGGATTTTTTAAAAAAATACATTGAAGAAGAGGAAGTTGAAGCGATTATTTTCGGAGAACCGCTTCATAAAGATGGCAATCCGACCCACGTAGCGAAAGCGATTTATAAGTTTATTAAAAAAGTAAATAAAGCATTTCCCAACTTAAGAGTCGAACTGCAAGACGAACGATACTCCTCGCGCGATGCTAAAAATATAATTTTCAACAGTGGCGCAAAACAAAAAAAGCGCAGAGATAAAGCACTGGTCGATAAAGTAAGTGCCGCATTGATTCTACAGGAATGGATGCAAGCAAACAAATGGTAAAATAACGGAGGACGGTCGCTTCGCTTGACGGAAAACGAACGACGGAAATCAAAATGAATTTTAAAAGATGATTTTAAGTGTATATGGTTATGGTCACCCAGTTTTGAAAAAAGTGGCGGAACCGATTGATAAGGATTATCCAGAATTGGAAACTTTGCTTGAGAACATGTGGGAAACCATGTACAATGCTTCTGGTATTGGTTTGGCTGCTCCACAGATTGGAAAACCGATTCGTATTTTTTTGGTGGATTCTATTCAGATTGAAGACGAGGAGGAAAAACCTGATTTCAAAGGCATCAAGAAAGTTTTTATCAATGCGCAAATCGTTGATGAAAACGGGAAAGAAGAATCAATGGAAGAGGGTTGCTTGAGCATCCCAGATGTTCGAGGAGAAGTATCTCGTCCGCCAATCGTTCGCATTAAATATCAAGACGAAAACTTTAATGAATTCGATGAAATTTATTCAGGTATGAATGCGCGTATTATTCAACATGAGTATGATCATATCGAAGGTGTTCTTTTTACGGAAAAATTAAAACCGTTGAAAAGAACGCTCATCAAACGAAAGTTAGAGAAGATCAAAAAAGGGCAGGTGCAAGCGGATTATCGAATGAAGTTTGTTGGAAAGAGGCGGTAAAAATCAACGCACTTGTTCCAGTCTCCCGACTGGGTTGCTACATCGGTGCGTCTCTGATTTATCTGCCGCGGCTGACGCAAATTTTTGCCCTCTCTTAAAGTTGTTTTCTGTTTTTCATGTTTCCGTCAGATACGGGCAGATGTTAGGTTTCAGTCTGGAGACGTGAAACCAGTAAAAAAATATTTATAAACTTTGTATAGCCGTGTCTCCCCAACCACGACGTCCAAATTAGTACAATCCTAAAAGTTTGGTGGATTCCTCAATGTTCCTCCTCAGGAGACACAGAAGGAACAAAAAATACATTTACAAAATCTTATCTTTACAGCATTCAATACCCAAGATTATAAAGCGTTTTTAAAATTTGAATTTAATTATGAGTAAAGAAATCAGTAAAAGTTCCGAAGTCCTTGAAAAAGAAGCAAAAATTAAAGATCTACAAAAAGAACTAAAAAAGACCTATTCGACGCTTAAAAGTCTAAAAACACGACTTACGAAAAGTAAAGAAAGTGTTGATAATTATCAAAGAAAATTTACGAGCGAATTTTATAATCTGAGTTACAATGCAGATGAAGTTCGATTGGAAATTATTGAACTTTTTGATAAGCTAAAAAAAATAGAAGGCTTGACCGAGGATGACTTGGATCAGATTAAATTTATTCAAAATGACTTTATCGAACAAAGCTTGGGTGAGGAGTTTGAAACCTACAAAACTCAACGCGAACAAATGGAAGCGGGCGAATTTGATTTCAAATTTGAAGAAAATCATCGAGCCAAAATGCAAGATATTTTTAGCGAATTTGAGGTGAAACCAGATGCAGACGAACAAAAAAATATCCGAAAAATATTTATTGGATTGTCCACGCGATTCCATCCAGACAAGGCTAAAAATGAAAAGCAGAGTGCCAAGCACCACGAATTAATGCAGGAAATCAATGAAGCGTATCAGGCAGGAGATATTGCTCGATTACTAGAAATCGAGCGACTAAATTCAGGTTTAGAGGATTTGGATTTTACCTCAAAAGCAGGCTCAATTGACGTGTTGACTCAGGCAATAAAAAAATTAGAAAAGGAGTTAGCCTTTATTAAAAATCAAATAAAACGAACAAGTGCAGAAATCAAAAATCTCCGCGAATCGGACTTAGGTATCATGTTAACTGATATGAAGAAGGCAGAAAAAGAAGGGGAAGGATTAGACAAAATGATTAAAGATGTAAAAGAAGGGTTGGAGCAACTAACTCAAGTGAGAGATGCTTTAAAAGAATGTATCAAAATGAAAAGCCTTGACCCGATGAATGAATTGATGCTCTCTTTAGCAGGCGAACATTCAGATTTGGACTTTATGGATATGTTGTCTGACGAAAATATTGATCTTTCAGACCCAAATACGTTGGTAGATTTTCTTTCAATGATGGGCGAACTGAGTGACGAATATGAAGTTGAAAATCCTATTTTCTCGATAGGTACTTCGGTAAAAGTTACGACCAATGCATACTCGACCATGATGCGAAAAGTCAACATGAAAAATTGGCAAGGTCGAGTTGAAAAATACTACAACGACGGTCGAGAAGATATTTATCGAGTGCGCTTTGATAGTCAAACAATAAAGGCAATGCCTGAAAAATATATTGAACTTATTTTTGAAATGGAAGAGGAGTTTGGCTACGGAGAATTTCCAGCAGATATGTTGAAAAAAACAAAATCGCGAGATACCGAAACCGAAACTCGAATTGCTCAAAGAACCGTTTTTCATAATCATTATTGGATCGATTTTGACATCATCACAAGTAGTCAAATACCTGCAATACTCTTAAAATACCCTAAAAAAACGGACGCTGAAAATTGGAGAATTCAATTAGAAAAAGTGTTGAAATTCCCTTTTAAAGGTTTTTCAAGAGGTCACTATCAGCATTCTCCTGGCTTTAAAATGGAGGTGTTAAGATTGTATGAATGGAATGAGGACGGAGGTTGGTTAGTTTTGGTAAAGAAAGATGGACTTGTGATGGAACATCCATTGGAAGATATAGAAGTGAAAGGCAAAAATGAAGATCTTTTAGATTCTTATAGTCTTTGGTGGGAACATCGAGAAGATTATTTTTGAAAAAAGACACTCTTCTAAGGTTCTCGACTGAGCTATCATATCCGTGCGTCTATGAAACAAACTTCTGCACTTTCTTTAGAGCTGTTTTCCAGTTTGTTCTCAATTTCGAGATGATAAAGCATGAAATCCATGTCTGCTTCTAAGTTCAAATTTCTTTTGAAAAATTCCTTTTTGAGGCGGAGGTTTTCTTTGTAAACATCCATGTCTGTTTTACTCATAGTTTTTTATTTTTTATCGTTTTGAAATCAATCCACCTCCTTTTTCAACCGCTCAATAATCTCAACCGCCGCCAATGACAATTTCGTCCCTGGCCCAAAAATGCCAGCAACCCCTGCGTCCCACAAATAGTCATAATCTTGCTGTGGAATCACTCCGCCAACCACGACTAAAATATCATCACGTCCGAGGTCATTCAATGCTTTGATGGTTGCAGGCACTAAAGTTTTATGCCCTGCTGCCAAAGAAGAAATTCCCAAGACATGCACATCATTTTCAGCTGCTTGACGAGCGGCCTCCGCAGGTGTTTGGAACAACGGCCCAATGTCCACATCAAAACCTAAGTCAGCAAAACCAGTGGCGATGATTTTAGCACCCCGGTCATGACCATCTTGACCCAATTTTGCAACCATGATTCTCGGACGACGACCGTCCAAATCCGCAAATTCATCTGCTAAATCAAGGGCTTTTTTAAATGACTTATCCATTTTTATTTCGCTTGAGTAAACGCCAGAAATAGCGCGGGTAGTTGCGGTGTATCTGCCGAAAGAACGTTCCATCGCATCAGAAATCTCACCCAAAGTGGCGCGTTTGCGTGCCGCATCGACGGCTTTGTCTAAGAGATTTCCTTCACCCGTTGCGGCGCATTGATACAATGCTTCCAAAGAGACTTGCGTAGCCGCTTCATCGCGGGTTGATTTTATTTTATTAATGCTTTCAATCTGTCCTTCTCGCACGGCTGCATTGTCCACTTCTAAAATATCAATCGTAGATTTTTCGTCGGTTTGAAAAATATTGACGCCGACGATTTGATCTTGACCACTGTCGATTCTTGCTTGCTTTTTGGCAGCGGCTTCTTCGATTCGCATTTTGGGTAAACCTTCTTCAATGGCTTTTGCCATGCCGCCGAGTTCTTCCACTTCTTCGATTAATGACCAGGCGCGTTTTGCCAATTCAGCAGTCAAATATTCTACATAATAACTGCCTGCCCACGGGTCAACTGCTTTCGTGATGTCTGTTTCTTTTTGTAAATAAATCTGTGTGTCACGCGCAATTTTTGCAGAAAAATCAGTCGGCAATGCTATCGCTTCATCCAATGAATTGGTGTGTAAAGATTGCGTGCCACCGAGTGTTGCCGCCATGGCTTCGACACAAGTACGAGCGACATTATTAAAAGGATCTTGCTCCGTCAAACTCCACCCCGATGTTTGCGAATGCGTCCGCAAAGCCATTGATTTTGGATTGGTTGGATTGAATTGTTTGACGAGTTTTGCCCAAATCATTCGACCTGCACGCATCTTGGCAATTTCCATAAAATGATTCATCCCAATGCCCCAAAAGAAAGAAATACGTGGTGCAAAATCATCAATTTTTAAACCCACTTTCAAACCTGCTCTAATGTATTCCAAACCATCTGCCAGCGTGTAAGCCAATTCAATATCAGCCGGCGCACCTGCCTCATGCATGTGATATCCACTCACACTAATTGAATTAAATCGAGGCATGTTTTGAGCGGTATATTCAAAAATATCGGCGATGATGCGCATCGACGGTTTAGGCGGATAGATGTAAGTATTTCGCACCATAAACTCTTTCAAAATATCATTCTGAATCGTTCCAGCCAATTGCTCAGGTGCAAAACCTTGCTCCTCTGCTGCCACAATGTAAAATGCCATAATCGGAATCACCGCCCCATTCATCGTCATCGAAACCGACATTTTATCCAATGGAATTTGGTCGAACAAAATCTTCATGTCTTCCACTGAATCAATCGCCACGCCTGCTTTTCCCACATCACCTGTCACGCGTTCGTGATTAGAATCGTAGCCACGGTGCGTTGCCAAATCAAAAGCAACCGACAAGCCTTTTTGTCCTTGCTCCAAGTTTCGACGATAAAAAGCATTGCTCTCTTCTGCCGTAGAAAACCCCGCATACTGCCGTATCGTCCACGGACGAATCGCATACATGGAACCATACGGGCCTCGTAAATTAGGCGCAAGCCCTGCTACAAAATTCAGATGTTCTGCATCTTTGATTTGTTCTTTGGT
>CALLVG010000258.1 GCA_938010715.1 uncultured Saprospiraceae bacterium | reverse complement strand
GTTCCATGTCACTAGCTGGTCAAAGTGTTCCAAAAGTAACGCTGGATTCAGTTTGCAACTGGATTCAATTATATGCCCGTCTTAGACGGAAGCATTAGCACAATTAAAATTAAAAGAAATCAGACACACATTATTTGGCTTTCCTTATTTTAAAACTCCCCAGTCTCCTGACTGGGATGCTCTATTTATGCACCTCCTGACACAAAATATTATTTAATCTTAAGATTTCTTTTTCATGCTTCCGTCGGAGACGGGCAGATAATGGTTCCAGTCGGAGACTTGGAACCAGCAACAGCATAAAAACGAAAAGAAAAACCTACCTAACCACCGTCAAATCCCCCTTAAACAAAACCTCCCGTCCATCAATCAACAACACCTCTGCAAACCAAACATAAACCCCAGATTGCATCTTTTGACCTCTGAAATCACCATCCCAACTATAGGCGGCATCGTTGGGTGCGAAGTCTTCTTCGACATACAACTGCTGTCCCCATCTATCAAAAATGGAGAGGCGTTGAATCTTCTCTACACAGGGTGGTGCGAATGGAAAAATCACATCATTGGTGCCATCCAAATTGGGAGAAAAGGCGTCTGGCATAAAGAGTTCGCAATTGCGATCGAGGGTCAAACTGAGGGTATCTTTGGAGACACAACCATTGGCATCGACTGCAGTGACGTAATAAGTACTGGTATAAAAAGGTCGAATATTTAACTCTGGACAAGTTGGGCAATTTAACTGATTGACTGGTGTCCAACTCCAGTTGATTGGGTCGGCAGGTTGGCCGTTGACTTGTGGGTTGATGTTGAGGTCATCGCCCAATTTTAGTTGCAGCTGCTCCGGCACTTCTATAAAAAAGAGTGGTGGTTCTGTGATTTCAATTTGAATTTCAGACTCACAACCATCTGGATCGGTGATGGTGTGGTCATAGATTCCAGCAATCAAATCATCCAATTCAAAACCTGGATTCACCTCTGTTTGGCCATCGAGATAATATGGTGCTCCTGCCCCACCGACGATGTCTTCCAAAACAATCGACCCATCCGAAAACCCAAAACAGGAAACATCATCCTGACTCAAATCTACTTCGAGGGGTGGTAAATCAGTTACTTCGATTTCGGTTTCAGTTTGACAATCATTGTCATCAGTAACTTCTATTGTATAGGTTCCAGCTGGCAAATTTTGGATAGTGGAAGTGACTCGTCCATTATCCCAGTTGAAATTATATGGCAGCGTACCGCCTACTGGTTGCGTCGAAATTTCTCCAAAAGCATCGCCATCACAACCTGCATCAGTTACCAAAATATTTTCAATCAATAACTCATCTGGCTGAGTCATTGTGAGCGAAACGGTATCTAAACAATTGTTTTCATCTTCAATAATAAATTCATGTGTTCCAACAGAAAGTTGTTGCGTACCAATTCCCGTGTAAGGAGTCACTCCTCCTGCGGCATTGATTTGCACCGCTGCGGTTTCGCCAAAACATTGAATTTCATCTGCCTGAAAACTACCGACAAAAGCGGCTGGTTCTGCAATATCAATAGAGCCATTGGTTTCACAATCATTGGCATCCATTGTAGTGACGGTGTAAATTCCAGCACCTACTTTTACGATTTGTGGACTGGTTTCGCCATTGCTCCAAGCATACCGATAAGGAAAAGTTCCACCTTTTGAAGTCGCTAATGCCGAACCCGAATCATCTCCATTACATTTCACATCGTTCCAATCAACTTGCAATTCTAAAGAGTCAGGTTGCTCGATGGTTTCCGATAATTTAAAAATACAACCATTCTCATCTGTGACGGTAATTTCGTAATTGCCTGCGGCTAAATCCTCGCCGTTACCGATATCTGGCATGGAAGTAATTCGATAAGGAGCGACTCCACCACTTCCGAGTACATTGATTTTTCCATTATCAAAATTGAAACAAGTGACATCTTCTTTGGTCGTACTTCCTTCTAAAAGAGAAGGTTCACTTATCGTTTCTGTAAGTACAAATGGGCAATCATTGGCGTCAGTGATTTCGAGCGTGTATTGACCAGCCGTTAAGTTTGAGGCATTTTGCGTCGTTTGTCCATCTGACCATTGATAAGAAAATGGAGCAGTTCCACCAGAAATAGTAGTCGCCAACGAACCCGATGCCAAGCCATTACATTTTACATCAAAAACATCCAATTCTGCTAATAAACTATCGGGCGTAAAGACGTCGAATGTTTCGGTTGTAATACAATCGTTTTCGTCTTTTACTTCTAAAATATATTGACCTGCGGAGATGTCATTTAAATCAGGAGCACTCATTCCATTGTCCCAACTGTATTGATAATTGCCCGTTCCTCCTGTGACCGTAGTTTCAATTTTTCCGTTTTCGAGTGTACCGCAAGTGGCATTAGTTGCTTGACCTGAGATTTGCAACTCGTTGGGTTGTGTGATAGTTTCTGATAATTCAAAAATACAATCATTAGCATCTGTGATGGTAATTTGATAATTTGCTGGCGCTAAATCTTCGCCATTACCGATATCAGGCGTGGAAGTAGTTCGATAAGGTGCGACTCCCCCATTTTCAAAAACCTCAATTTTTCCATTATTAAAATCAAAACAGGTGACGTCTTCTTTGTCAATTCGACCATCCAAAACGGGTGGTTCTGTTATCGTTTCCGAAAGGGTGAATTTGCAATCTTTTCCGTCTGTGATTTCTAAAGTGTATGGGCCGGCGATTAGGTTTTGAGCATCTTGTGTGGTTTGTCCATCAGACCATTGGTAAGTCAATGGAGCAGTTCCTCCACTCACATTTGCCACAATTGAACCCGTTGCCAAGCCATTACATTTCACATCAAAAACTTCTAATTCAGCGAGCAAACTATCGGGTGTTGACACCTCGAATTTTTCGATAGCGGCACAGCCGTTTTCATCTTTTATTTCTAAAACATATTCACCAGCTGAGAGGTTGTTGAGGTCGGGTGTCGTGCTGCCGTTGTCCCAATTGTAATCATAGTTTCCAACGCCACCAATTACGTTTGTGGTGATGGCTCCATTTTGAATATCTCCGCAAGTAGCATCGGTTGTTTGACCAGTGATTTGTAGTTGATTGGGTTGAATAATTTCTATCGAATCTACTACTCGGCAGTTTTCTTTATCGGTAATTGTAACAGTATAAAAACCTGCAACTAAATTAGAAATAGCATCTGTACTTCCACCTGTTTCCCATTCAAAAATATAAGGTGCTTGACCGCCGTTTGGTGTTACTTCTGCTGTTCCATCTGCATCCCCATAACAATCTAAATCCGATTTATCAAAACTAATAAAAATCGGAGGAGAAAGGGAAATTGAAACTGAATCAACAGATACGCATCCATTGTCCAAATCAGTCACTGTTAGTTTATAATCGTCTGATTGTGTGATAGTTAGCGTTGGTGTGGTTGCGCCGTTACTCCATTCATAACTCAAATTTCCAGCAGAAACAATCGGTTCTAAAATAAAAGGAGAAGCACTACAAATAATCGTATCATCAAAAGTAAAATCTACAATTGGCAACGGAAAACCAGGCACATCAATTGTCGTCGTATGTGTTGGACAACTTGAAAAATTAATCATAACCGAGTACTGCTCTGGCTGAGTAGAAGCAGGTAAATCAATCGAGAATAAATTCACATCTTTTTCAATAACAGAACCATCTGCTCTCAACCAAGTATATTCTGCTCCATAAATCACATCGGTGAACAAAGTTAGACTTCCAGGACAATTAAAATCATACTCAATCACTACATCAGGTAGTGCGATTACGTTTGCCAAAGCATCGGTCGTATTCCCACAATCATCCACAATTCTAAACAAATATTCACGTCCTGCTTGGAGGTTTGGAATATCAATAATATGGTCGCCATCCGAGTCAGGAATCGTCTGTAAAATTTGTGCTGTATTATTATCTAAAACCTCTAAATACAGAGGGTCTTTTCCACCAAAAACTTCGACTTGCAAATCGGCAAAACCATCGACGGCACAAGCTACTCCTGTAGTCAAATCGACACTATCCAATTTGGCAGTTCCACCCAAATCCAAAACAAATTCAGTGGTATCTACTGGACATTCGCCAACAGCAGGTCTTAAATAAAGTGTATTCACCTGACCTGGAACAAGGTTGCAAAATTCATTGGTCCAACTCCCTTCACATCCGTTAGTAGCTTGTTGTAAATCAGGGCAATTCAATGTATAGTAATCGCTTCCGATGTAAATAGTCAATCCATTTGACGCTCCGAAGTCCAACCAATTTTGTTGCGTGCGCATTCCAGTCATGGTAATACAACCACCATTACTTGGACATTCTGGCATTTCAACCGTGATGTCTGGCTCCCATTCTGGCAGATTGACATTGGTTTCAACGCAGTAATTCGTTGCTTCCAAAAGCCATATATCTGGAGTTAATTTATCAAAATCGTTAGGCATTGGTGATTCAAAAAAGGTGCCTCCTGACAATTGAAACTCAGGTGGCAAGTCTGGTTCTGGTTTTAAATTTTGAGCAATATTATAACCTGAAACACAAACCCCATTTTGAACAAAAGAAGTCGGTTCTACAAAATATTCAATAATAAAATCGCCGTAATTAAAAAGGGTTGTTCGCTCAGATGCCATTCCACAAATAGCATGGATTGCCTCTACGATGTAAGTTTCACCGGGAGTCAAACCACCAAATTCACCAGTAGAATTTGTAGCCAAAACACGCGATGGATCAGAAGCCAAATACAAAGTGTAAGTCACTCCAGTTTCCACATTAATAGGCAACGGATTATTTCCATCACAAGCATACATGGATTGCAAACTTGCTTTCAAAGCATTACAAGATCGTTGAATTGAAACTTCCGAATCAACCTCCTCACACTTTTTTATAATTTCAGCACCACAATCATCCGTCACCACGAATTCATCATTTCCCGAAAGGTTCTCAAAAAAAGCAGCATCGCCTTGCTGTAAAGTTTGAGTTGAAACAGGGGTACAAGTCGAACAAACCACCGTAACTGGATAAAAATCAGTCGTCGGATTGATGTACGCCTCCCCTCTCGAACAGTCGAAAGTCGCTGGCGCATCTAAGCAAGTACCAGTCACAATTTCACTCGTATTACCGCAAGCATCTTTCACTCTAAATGAAAAAGTATATCCTCCACCTGTAGGAAAAGTAGGCAATCCTGAGAAACTGCCGCTATTCGCTCCGCCTGGATTGGGTAACCAAGCCCCAGAGGGATCTTGGTATTCGTAGGTAAAAGGAGGCGTTCCAAACATACCCGCAATCTCAGCAGTGCCTGCTGTACAATTGATACATAAAACTTCTGCGGTAAGGCAATCAGCGGACGCGCTCACAGTCGAGCCACAAGCATCTGTTACCGTAAATGTCCAACCTGGACAAGCTGGATCAAGGTTAAAATTACCATCTGGAGAAGTGACCGTTTGTCCATCTGAAGAAGCGGAAAAAGTATATGGTGGCAGACCTCCAATCCAAAAGGAAGGACTGTTGGTTGGGTTGCCCGCCATGTCTGTGATATTGACACACATTTGTCCAGAACCTCCACAGCATGCCGCTTGCATTTGCAAAGGAGCTATTGCCAAGTTTCCACAATATTGAGTAAAGTTATTACAAGCATCATAGACGCGAATGCAATAATTTCCATTGACATTATTAAAATTTGGATCACTTCCTGGAGCAGAAAATGGCCCTCCATTGATACTAATTGCATACATGTATGGAGGTAATCCGCCTGTCGCATTGGCCAGTACAGAACAGCCATTCACGGTAGCCCAAGCCGTTGGTTCGGTATAGTTTCCACCGACTGTAACTGACTCACTTACAGTCGATTGTCCATCTTCGACGGTAATGGTATAATTTCCACTATAAAGTCCAGTAAAGGTATAAGTTCGGCTGCCGGAGTATTGGCAGGGGCCGCCATTGATGCGATAACAAAATACGGGGCTTCCGCCTGTAATCGTAATCGTTGCAGAACCATTATTGGAGCAACTCGCTGGGTTGGCAGTAACCGAGGCAATCGAAATTTGACCATAGGCCGCCACACTGAAAAAAAACAGTATGACACTTAGTAGGGAGGTTTTCATAAGTGTTGTGTTTGTTCAAAATTGGTATTCTCAGAGCTATTTAATATTAAATTTTTTTTAACTCAAATAGAACCTTAAATTAGACTCTTATCAAAAAATTGAAGTCACACATACAAGCACATATAACGTTTTGACAACATTTGATAATGAGTAAAATTTTAAGAAAAACCAGTATTGGGAACGGACAGGAGGTCTGAAAATGGGGAGGAAGCCTATCAGTTCATGGGATGTTTAAATTTATTAACAGTGCGAAATTGGGGAAGAATGTTGAAAAAGTGAAGGTTTTGAAAGATTTTCGGTGGTTTTGGGTGAAATTTAACTTATTGATCAAACACACCCCGTCGCAGCGCGCCACCCCTCTCAAGAGGGGATTTGCTCCGCTTTCAGGCTTCGGTTAATAGATTTACGTTAGGAAACTCCACCAAAAATCTCCTCAATCACTCCCTTCTCAATTTTCACCACCATATCCAAAATATAGTCTTGATCTTCGGCAGAAAGCGACTCCAACAGTTCATCGCCTTTGATGATTAATTCCAAACCCAACTCAATGCCGCTGATATCTTTGGTTGTAAAAACATCGGAACGTTCTTTCATTTTAGCAATCAACTCGGTGACTAAAGACCTTATTTTTTTGACTAATTTTCTATCTTTTGTAAAAATTGAAAACAAAGATTCTGTACTGAAAATAAAATTTTCAATATCTGATTCGGAGAGCGTTGCGATGAATGATTTGATTTGTTTTGGAGAATATGGCGGATGCTCATTTGCTTTTTGAGCAGCTTTTGCCAATTCATTTTCAAAAATATTGGCAGCTCGAAAAGAGCGTAATGTTTTGATAGCTGCATTTAATATTTTAGGTAAATCTCTTCCATACTTAAAAAGTAATCTGGCGGAAGAAGCTAATAAATTAAATAGTTTTCGTGGATTTTTGACATATTCGTCGAGGCTTTCAAAGGCTTCGTTTAGTTCTTTTCTTTTTTCAATATCGGGATAGATATAGTCTAAAAAGAAGCTGCGTAATTGCTCGACTTTAGCTTCATCAATTGTTGAGGGTAATTCATATTGGTTTGAAAGATGATCGTATTGATATCTTTCATTGAGCCATGCTCGGTAGCTGGTGATGATGCCGTTTAGTATTTTGTCGTTCATAAATTTGTTGGATGAGACACGGATCTAACGGATTATAAAGGATTTGCACTGATTTAGAAACGCTCAAAAAATAAATTCCCGATTTCAAAAAATTAGTGAAGGAAAATTGATTGATAATGAGGTTTTTCGAGCTAATTTTTTGAATTGAAGAGGGAAGTTATTTTTTGAGTAATACTTATCCGTTTTAATCATTTTAAATCCGTTTAATCCGTGTCCTATTTTATACTATTTTTGTAAAAATACTTTTCTCTTAAATGGATTTACAATTTTTCATAAATGAAGTGGCAAAAGATGGATTAACCATCATTGCACTACCGATTTTCTTTTTGGCGGTGGCTTTGGAATATCGCTATGATAAAAAAGAGCATCTCGATTTGTATTATGGAAAAGATACGCGCGCTTCCTTTTGGATGTTGATTTTTACGGCCATCGTCGAGGCGTTGCCAAAGTTGTTGGCTTTTATCGGATTTTATTATTTGCATGAAATGAGTCCGTTGGCAGAGGTGATTGGTCGGCAGTGGTGGGCTTGGATTTTGTTGTTCTTTTTGGATGATTTCACCTATTATTGGTTTCATCGGATGAATCATGAGGTACGTTTCTTTTGGGCAGGACATGTGCCGCATCACTCGGCAATTAAGATGAATTTTGGTACAGCACTGCGACAAGGCGTTGGTGAACGGGTTCATAAATTCTTCTTTTGGATGTGGTTGCCGTTATTGGGTTTTGATCCATTGATGATGTTTACCGTTATTTCAATAAATCTATTTTATCAGTTTTGGGTGCATACTGAGTTGGTGGATAAATTAGCTCGACCGATTGAGTTTATTTTCAATACGCCTTCTCATCATCGCGTGCATCATGCTTCCAATATTCGATATCTGGATTGTAATCATGGTGGGGTTTTTATTATTTGGGATCGATTGTTTGGCACTTTTTCAGAAGAGAAAGAAAACGAAAAACCTATTTATGGTTTGACCGAAAATATTACTTCCCACCACCCTGTTCATGTGGCGACGCATGAATATCAAGCCATTTGGAAAGACATAAAATCTACTTCAAAATGGTCTGATAAATTGAAATATATTTTCTTTGCGCCTGGTTGGAGTCATGATGGGGAGGATAAGCGAGCGCGGACTTTGAGGAGGAATTTGGTTGATTAAATTGAGTGGCACGAGCGATTTAGAGAAACGCGGATGACGCGGATTTTCGCGGATTTTCGCGGATTTTTTTTGAAAAAAAATGATATTTAAACTCCGAGAGAACAACCTTATTTCTATCTAATCCTGAAAAATTCCTGATTCAGACAAAATGAAAATTTATGTCAGAAAAAAAAATACTAACCCTACACCCAAAAGGCAAAAAAGGAACAAACATCCTCCAACGAAAATACGATGTCATTAAAGATTTCATTTTAAATAAAATTAAAGCACATGGCGAAATCGCATATGAAGATTTAGCGGAATTAGCGGAGGAAGAATTGAAAGATTTTGATGGTAAACCCGTTTGGTATATTGTGACGGTGAAATTGGATTTGGAGGCGAGAGGGATTATTGAGCGAGTACCGAAGACGAGTCCGCATCAGGTGCGGATGGTTAATGATTAACTCAAGTTGTAAACTATTTGAGGCTTAATGGTTTAATGGTTTTTAAAACAAAAAAAACCATTGATAGTTACTTAAATTAATTAGATGATAACAAACTTTGTTGTTAAAAGAGATACTACCGACCTTAGAGGTTTTGGCGTTAAGAAATTCGATAAAGAAGAGCGAAAAGAATGCCCAAGCGAAGCATTTGGGTTTTCTGCGGGATGGCTATCGGATTTTAGCCAAAAGATCGAAAGTCTTGATTTTTTTGGTTTCAGCCTCGGCGGACAAGCTTTTTTCATTAAGAAAAAAACGAACAAGTGAGAAGTGACCACATAAACATGAGTAATCACCCAACGGTAACAAGTCCAAAATTATAGGTGAAAAGCCACGTAGTGGCGGCTCGGTTTGTAGAAAAACGTTAATAATGTTCAATTCAGGAGCGTAGCTCCGGCAACGTTAAAATTTAACAAACGGTTTCAGGGCTAACGCCCCTCGCAACTAAAAATTCAAGTCGTTTCATGTTCGCTACTAGACTTTATTCTAAAATATTTAGTATGCAAGCAAATACTTCTTTTTCCGCTACTTTTCGTTAAAAAATAGAACCATAGCTAAGGCTATGCTTAGATTTTTTGCCTCAATTAGCAAAAAAATAAGCATTCGTTGCTCTACA
>CALLVG010000257.1 GCA_938010715.1 uncultured Saprospiraceae bacterium | reverse complement strand
TTTTTTCATTAGACGAGGCAAAAAACGCAGACAATGCCTAAGCATTGGTGAGTATTTTTAATGCGTGTCCCGATTTTAATCGGGGAAGTATAATGGAAAAAGAACCGCTTCAAATCGAAAGGTTGTTTTTTCGGTTTTACTTAATTAAGATAAAGTTTAGTAAACCTAAGTTTTGTCTTGTACTTAGATTTTTTAATCAAAAGTAATCAGAAAAATGGTTGAAATCATAAACCTCATTGTCACCTGGTTTTTAGTTGGACTGATTTGGATTGTACAAGTGGTTCACTACCCTACTTTTCTTCTTTTTGAAAAGAGCGATTTTTTGAAATTCCACCATTTTCATACAAAAAGTATAACGTGGATAGTTGGACCAACAATGGCTGCGGAATTGATACTTGGCGGATGGTTGGCCTGGCAAAATGCGTTTGAGATGAATTATCTGATTCCTTTTTTCTTGTTAATAGGAATATGGGCGAGCACTCTATTGATACAGATTCCGCTACATACAAAATTGGCAACCGACCAAAATGAATCGAATATTCGGAAATTGATTTCGACGAATTGGATTAGAACTATTTTATGGACATTAAAGGGTTTGTGGTTGGGAAGTATCATCATTTAATTATCGAATCAAAGCACAAACGGTGTCGGAGCTAACGCTCCTTTATCAAAAATCAATCTGCCAAACGCCTACAAACGGTGTCGCTCCTACGGAGCTAAATTGGTAAGAAGTATAGTCAAAAGTCCGTAGGACTGTCTCCGTTTGTAGAAAATCCAACAAAAGATTCGAAAAGAGACATTAGTTCCGACACCCTTTGATCTTTAACGCTTTGCTATATTTTCAAAGCTGAAAGCCCACCATCAACTCCAATCACTTGCCCTGTAATCCAACTACTATTTTCACTCAAAAGAAAAGCAGCAATATTACCCAATTCTTCGGCAGTACCTACTCGCTTTAATGGATGACGATTGCCTGCAGCTTCTTTCTTTTCAGGTGTCGCAAGGAGGCGTGCAGCCAACGGCGTATCAGTCAAGGAAGGAGCGATACAATTTACTCTAATTTTCGGAGCCCATTCTGCGGCAAGCGAACGAGTCAAACCTTCAACGGCACCCTTCGCCGCTGCGACCGAAGCATGAAAAGGCATCCCCTGCTGCACTGCTACTGTGCTGAATAAAACCACACTCGCCTGTTCAGATTTTTTCAACTGTTTTTGGATGGATTTCAAAATTTTTACCGCTCCCAAAACGTTAATATTAAAATCTTTTAAAAAATCTTCTGTTTTGAGGGTACGGAATGGCTTCAAATTGATACTACCTATAGAATAAACAAAACCATCTACTACTTCTGGCAAAGCGGATAAATCCAAATCTTCGCTCATAGCATCATTTTCTATATGTGTTATGTTATGTAAATCAGGTAAATCGCCTCGCGTACGAGCGATTACATATACGTGATGGCCTTGTTTGGCAAGATTTGTGACAATAGCTTGGCCTATGCCGTAGCTGCCACCTACAATAAGGAAGTTTTTTGTTGACATGTTAAAATTGTTTTATATCAGTTACTTCCCAACAGAATCCATGTCTTATTGTTCGTAAACCACCTAAGAATAATTTATTTTTATTTGTATATATCTGTTTGAATATAGTACCTTTGCGGCCCCAAATAAAAATACCCCATTACTAAACCAACGAAAATCAGAAATTTATGTCAACCCAGAGAGAAGAAATAACGAATACCATACCTTTAGATTTAGTCATCTCGTTTATCGTTTTTGCGATATGCTGTTTTGCTTCATTCTTCGTGGAGCCTACTGTAATTGATGCTTTTTTCAGCTCACAACCGTAATAATAATTATTCCTACATTTGGGCTTTTTTTTATAAACCATTGATGTGGGTGCAATTCGCGTATTTTTCCGTTTATTAATTGTCGGTTTTTCCCTAATCTTCATGGTGATTTGGCTTATCCTAAATCACTATATTAGGGGAGAAGATATGGTGCGCTCCATCCGCCATAGAATGTGGTACGCTCGTACCATTCTAAAAATATTGGGAGTTCATGTGACCTCCGAAGGTCCTATTCCTACCGAAGCCGTTTTATTCATGGCAAATCACCGTTCTCATTTAGATCCAGTTTTATCGTTTCATGCGCCGATGTATGTGGTTGCAAAAGCCGAAGTTGAAAAATGGCCTGTCATTGGTTTAGGCTGTAAACTCTGCGGTGCTATCTATGTGAAACGCGACCAAAAGTCGAGTAGAAAACAAACCTTAATCACTATGCTCGAAAACTGGAAAAAAGGAAGATCTATTCTTATCTATCCAGAAGGAACGACCAACGAAGGCATCACCACGAAAGAATTGAAAAGAGGTGGGTTCAGATTAGCAGCGGAAAACGGAATTCCAATAGTACCTATTGCGATTGAATACGAATACACTTCAGACTATTGGGTAAGAAATATGCTTTTCCTCCCACACACCATGAATATGTTTGGAAAAAAAAGAACCAACGTAAAAGTCTATTATGGCGATGCCTTAAAAAGTGATGACGCTGATTTTTTAGAAGAAAAAACTAAAACTTGGATTGATACGGAGTTAGGAAAGATGCAGAAAGGATTTTTGGTTGATGATGCGGGGTATCATTCAGAAATAGAAGCTTAACCCTCCAAAACCGCATGCGCCAACTCCAAAGCAATATTCAATTGCTCCTGTTGATCCAATCTTGAGTTATCCAATTCAACAGCATCATCGGCTTTCATAAGTGGGCTGTCTTCTCGGCTCGAATCAATTCTATCTCTTTCAAGGAGATTCATTTTTATTTCTTCAAAATCTACATTCCAACCTTTGGCGAGGAGTTCTTCGTATCTGCGCTGGGTGCGCACTTCTGCGGAAGCAGTGACAAATAATTTTAGTTCAGCTTTTGGGAAAACGACCGTTCCAATGTCGCGACCATCCATGACGATGCCGCCGTTTTCGCCCATAGCTTGTTGCATGGCGACCATCTGTTTTCTTATCGTAGAAATAGTCGCTACCGGGCTCACACTATCAGAAACGCGCATGGTTCGAATGTCATCCTCCACGTTTTTTCCGTTAAGGAAAGTGGTGTTTTTGCCGTCAATATTTTCAAAATGGATTTTGATTTTACTTAAACCCAGTTTTACATCATCTTCGTTATTCCAATCCAAATCATTGTCCAAAAAGTAAAGGGTCACTGCGCGATACATCGCCCCAGAATCACCATAAACATACCCCAACCGTTTGGCCAATGCTTTTGCCAACGTACTTTTACCACACGAGGACAATCCATCAATTGCTATGGTGATTTTGCTCATATCTTTTCGCTTCGGTTCACTATTTATGGTTGCACTATGATTTTGCATAATTATCTTCGAAGGATTTCTAATCGATGTTTGTTGATATAACGCGGAATTTGCTCTACTAACTTTTCATATAAATTGCGCGCCTTTTCCAAATAAGTATTATTGGTAGAATCGAACTGATGCAAATAAAAGTAAACTTCAGCAGTTTTGGATAATGAAAGCTTGGTTTCTAACAAACCTTGAAGTACGATTACACTATTCTCGGTATGCCCTTTCGCATTTTCTAATCTCGCCCCCAAAATTTTAGAATCAAAAATAAAATCATGATTCCCCAATGACTGACCAATGATGGTCGCTTCTGAAAATGTAGCATGCGCTTTGTCCAACTTACCTAATTCGAGGTAGGTCGCAGCTAACTCCAAAAGACTCTCTCCCATCACAATTTTGTTGTCAATCGCTCGACTGATTTCCACTGCTGAGATATATTTCTTTTGTGCCTTTTTATATTTTTTTTGAAGGTAATAAATATCACCTAAGTTATTTTCGGCCTTAGCTGAGCCTTTTTTGTAACCAATTTCTTGACTTAGCTTGAGTGATTTTTTAAGGCTCTTTTTCGCCTTTCCAAATTTACCTAAAATCACCTGCAATTCACCCACCAATCCATGTGCTATCGCAATTCCTTGCTTATCGCCCAATTCCAAACTCATCGCCAAATCTATCTCGAAATTTTTCATCGCTGCATCAAAATCACCTTTAACTTGATAGATGCCACCGAGGCAACCCGTGCAGATACACATGAACAATTTATTACCCAAAGATTCGCTCATCTTGAGTCCTTCTTCGAGACTTTTGAGGGCAGCAGCATGGTCATCTTTTTCCATTTGAAGTACGCCGATGTAGGTGTACAAATTGGCCATACTTCGTTTATCGTTGTGCCGTTTTGCTTGATTCAGCGCCTTTTGCATTTCACTAATTCCTTCCTCAAAATTTCCCTGATTCATGTGTGCCAAACCGAGTGACGAAGCAATTTGAGCATCCGCAGAGATGTGAAGTTCATGGCTCAAATCCATGCTTTGGCGCAGATAGACTTTCGCTTTTTCGTATTCGCCTTTTCTAAAATAAAGTATTCCGAGATTACCCTCTCCTTTGGCGACGCCGTGTTGGTCTTTTACTGTTTTAAAATCTGAAATTGCTTGCTCCAACAGTGGCATCGCTTTTTTGTAATCGCCCTGCAAAACATACAATCTTCCCAATTCATTTTGACTACGTGCGAGCAAACCAAGATCCTCCAATTTCTTCGATTTCCGAATCGCCCATTTCAATGCTTTTTCACATTGGGGCCACTGACCTATCAGTTCATAAATGCCTGCTTTTTTGAGCAAACATTTTATCTCGGGGACGACTTCTTTTTCCTTTTTGTGTAAAGCAATCAGTCGGTCATACAATTCTAATGCGCGTTTATTTTGGAAATTATCACGTGCTTTCAATGCCGCTTTTTTCAAATAAAATTTTGCCTTATCATAAACGCGTCCTTGTTGATAATGAAAAGCTAAATCGCCGAAATAATCTTCAATTTCGTTTTCGTGCAATTGCTCAATCGCAGCTGCCACACGCGCATGAAGTTTTCGCAAACGCGAATTCATTTGCATATCATAAACCGCTTCTCGCAACATCGAATGTTTGAAAATATAGCGCAACTCATTCATCGCCTGCCAAATCTGAACTTGCTCTGCCGATTTTATTTGTTGAAAAATAGCTTCTACCCCAACGGCGCCCGTCGGGTCTTCGGTGGACATGACTTTTGATAAAACATCAACCTCAAATTCTCTACCGATGACCGCTGCAGTCTTTACTGTTTCTTTGACCAACCTCGACAACCGATCCAAACGAGCCGTCAAAATGGATTGAATCGAATCCGAGACGCCTACTTTTTGGTCTTTGATTGACCACTCATTTTTTACTTTTGAAAGGATGTTCGTTTCCGAAAAATATTGAACGATTTGTTCGATATAAAATGGATTACCATTCGTAATTCTACAAAGTAATTTACTGAAGGTTTCCGAAATTTTTCCACCCAAAAGTTCCTCAGCCATCTGCTTTGTTCGAGCCTCTTTGAACGGGGCAAACTGAAATTCTTTCTCAGCCAAAACACCAGAAAGTCCCTCTTGCAAATGCTCAGGTTTGCTACCATCATCATTGACACGCGCAGCAAGAATGATAGAAATCGGCAACTTCCCGATACGCTTCACCAAAGACTTCAAAAGTGCAATCGAGTTTTCATCCAAAGAATGCGCATCCTCTATCTCAATCACCACGGGTTTCTGATTCGATTGAGCAATGATTAAATTTGAAATAGCTGCAATCGAATTTTCAAATCGACCTTTCGCATCCAATTGTTCCCACACAGAATTTTCGTAAGAAATCCCTACCAGTGCCGCCAAAATCGGTCGCGTCCTTTCCAACTCATTCAAAATAGAGCCATACTCCTCTTCCTGAAAAAGCAACAAAAATTCGTTATAAATCGAATCGAATTTTTGTCGATTTTCTGCTTTGGATTGAGCAGCGGATTGCTCCAAAAGCTTTCGCAACATTTGCACAAAACCATGAAATGGTCTCGACAAAACCGGGTCAGGTTGCAATCTGAACCACTCCAAATCTATTTTTTCACAAACCTTATTTCTTAATTTTTGCAGGAAAATACTTTTGCCAATTCCTGCCTCGCCATAGAGCATTGTCAGGTTTCCTTTTCGACTCATCAAGTTTTGAAAAGAAAAATCTGCTAACTCGGCAAGTTCTTTTTCACGACCAATCATTGGCCCCGTGAAAGAATTTTCCAAATACGTATCACAACGAGAAACCAACTCAAAAGTCGGCATAGGGTCGGCAACTCCTTTGTATCTAAAATCCCCTTTTTTCTCGAAAGTGAATCGTTTGTTTTTGGCCAACTCTCCATCAACCCAAATCTCACCCCAACCTGCTTTCATCATCAAACGCGCAGCGAGATTTACCTGATTTCCGACGACTGCATATTGTGCTCTTTCGTCGCCACCAATGTTTCCCGTAAAGGCCGTCCCTTTGGTCAATCCACCCCTGATTCTGATTTTGGAATTGTTGTTTTCTAAAAATTCTTTGACCACACAAACGAGTTCCATTGCCCTGAAGTCATTGTCCTCGTAACTCACTGGTGCCCCAAAAAACCCAACCAAAACGCCACCTTTATCCCCAAAATCTACTTCTTTGAAATAGCCGCCATAACTCGAAAAAGCACGAAGGACTTCCGAAACAAACACATCCAGTTCTTCATGATTGGAAGCACCTTCAAAAGACAAAAACATGGAAAGTACGTATCTAAACTCCCCCGCATGTTCTGAACCGATAACGGAGTTAGGTAAGAATTTTCGAGCAACAACTTCTGAGATTTCAGGCTGCTCAATTTGAGTGACTTTTTTATCGAAAGATGGAAATTCAATTAATTTATGAAAACTCGTATCCGCAATCCGAATGTATCGGACGGAATCTGGCAACAAATGCTTTATCGAATGATCAACGATCACTTCTTGCTCTTTCGCCATACACTGCGCATCCGAACTACTTGTAATTGCGCTTCCGCGAAAATAAAAGGAATGAATATTATCACTTCCAACAATCCCCCACTCAATCGTCCCCAAAGAAACGCCCTGTTTCACCCCAACTTTGAAAGTGTCAACAGGTGGCAGGCTCTCCACATAGTCTTTGACTTTTTTGGAAAGTGCTAAAATGCGTGTCACTTGTGCTTCCAAGTCTTTTTCCTCAGGAAAAACACCCGTAAACGCATCACCAGCAAAATAAGGGACAAAACCTCCATGTTCGTAAACCATCTTGACCAGTGGCCCAAACATTGAGTTCAAAAAGAGAGAAAGTCGCTCAGCGCCATCTTTTCCGCGATTCATCATCGCCTCTGTGAGTGGTGTGAAGTCGGTCAAATCAATGAACAACGCCAGCGCAGAAAAACTACCCTGGCGTTGTTCGTTATTGAACGATTCTTCTATAAATTTTGGAATAAGCGGCTTCACTTCAGTATCGGATTGTAAGTTGATAACAGAATCAAAACTAAGATTCAAATTACGTTCTCACAAATGTAAATTTCTTTGACCGCTTTTCAATAAAGATAGAGAAGAATTAAAGGCAATATTAGACTTTATTCTAAAGCCCTTTTAGAAATTTTCCACCAAATCCACTCAACCCTCCAGTAATAGAATTCGCCAAATTCATCGCGATTTTATACTGTTTATACTTTCTTCTGAATTTAGGAATCAGATCAATCGCCTCTTTTGCATACGGTTTTCTAACCAAATTCACACCTGCAGCAATCGTTTCTATTTCTCCCATACTTTGGTTCCAAGCATTGACGTCATTTAAAATTTTGTCGATATTCTGTTTGTTGGCTGCATTGTATTTTTGAATGTATTTAATGCCTTTTTTAGGATTTATTGGCTTGAGCGACTCCCCTGCCATCATGACAAAACTATTCATCAAAATATCCAACTTTTCGTCAGCAGGCATGTTGCTGTTGGCAGCACGAGCAAGTTCAGATTCGTGCCAAGCGAGTTGTTTTGCATATCTTCCACATGATTGAAATGAAGTGGAAATGATTGCAAAACTTAATAGAAATAGAAGTGATTTTGTGTATTGAAGCATTTTATAAAATTTTTGATTCGACCTTGAGACGGTAAGAACGACTCATTGGTTCCTGATTTTGTTTAGAAAATGTTATTTCTTTGGGCAACGTATCGTCGAACCCCGATTCGACAAGTATTCTAAGACGTATCGGTTGGACGGCTTGAAGCCGCCAAACCGACAAGAGATTTTGGATTAAAATTGATTGGATTTTTTTTTTAAGCAGGTTAACATGAAAGAAAAAGTAACTATAGTTGGTGCAGGTTTAGTTGGTTCATTGTGGGCGTTATTTATGGCACGCCGTGGCTACAAAGTCGATGTTTACGAACGTCGTGGTGATATGCGCGCAGCGGGTTTTGTCGGAGGTCGATCTATCAACCTTGCCATGAGTACTCGTGGTTGGAAAGCATTAGAAAAAGCAGGAATCATAGATTTGATTCGGGACAATGGATTGCCGATGCATGGACGAATGATGCACGATACAGAAGGAAATTTGACCTATCAAGCCTACGGAACGGAGGGTCAAGCTATCTACTCCGTTTCGAGAGGTGGTTTGAATTTGGAATTAATCGAAGCTGCGGATAAGCATCCAAATGTTGATTTCCACTTCAATCACAAATGCAAGCGGCTGGATGTTCGAAAAAATACGCTTCATTTTGAAAATGAATCGGGTGAACATATTGAAATAACGCCTGACTTAATTTTCGGAGCAGACGGTGCGTATTCGGCTGTTAGATTTGCTTTGCAAAAAACACCTCGCTTCAATTATTCGCAAGAGTACCTTGATTATGGTTATAAAGAATTGACTTTTTCGCCGAAAGAAAATGGAGAAGCACCTTTGAAAATGGGTTCGCTGCACATCTGGCCAAGAGGTAGTTTTATGCTTATCGCTTTACCCAATTTGGACAACACTTTTACGGGAACGCTTTTCATGCCTTACAAAGGTGATCCTGGATTTGATGACATCAAGACCGATGAGGATGTGAAGCAATTTTTTGAAAAATACTTTCCAGATGCCATGCCTGTGATGCCTGAATTGTACGATGATTTTAGAGATAATCCGACAGGTGATTTGATCACAGTTCGATGTGATCCTTGGCAATATGGAGAGAAGATTTTATTGATGGGCGATGCTTCCCATGCTATTGTTCCTTTTTATGGGCAAGGGATGAATTCTGGTTTTGAAGATTGTAGTGTACTCGATGAAATGGCGGATGAATATAATGAAAATTGGCCAACGATTATTAGAAAATTCAGTGAAACACGGGTAAAAGATGCCAATGCAATTGCTGATTTAGCATTGCGTAATTTTATTGAAATGCGTGATTTGGTAGGTGATCCGATGTTTTTGTTGAGAAAGAAAATCGCAAGTCATTTGCACAAAAAGTACCCTGATTTTATGCCTGTTTATTCCATGGTTTCCTTCTCGAATATTCCTTACTCACAAGCGTTGGCAGAAGCAGGTCGTCAAGATGCTTTTTTTGAAAAAATATTGGCGATTGATGGTATTGAGGAGAAATGGAATGGAGCGGAAGTAGAAGCAGTTTTTGAAGAATGGAATAAAGCAAAAGTATAAACCAATGAGATATATTTCAATCATTTTACTTTTCATTTTTTTAAACCTACAATGTATGTCGCAAGATAAACCTACGCTAATTTACTTTGGCGACCCAATGTGCTCGTGGTGCTACGGTTTTTCACCAGAATTATCAAAAGCACTTAAAGAATTGGATGGAAAAGTTGAATTTGAAATGGTCATGGGTGGACTACGACCTTATAACACACAAACGATGCAAGATCTTGAAGGCTTTCTTAAATCTCACTG
>CALLVG010000256.1 GCA_938010715.1 uncultured Saprospiraceae bacterium | reverse complement strand
CTGACGGAAACGGAAGGAAATGTCCTCAGTGAGCTGAATAATTACAATTTTAAAACATTAAACATACCAAAGACCAAATTCGTAAAAAAAGGCGTTTGGGTTTCCAACGTTCAACCTGAAAAATATAAAAATGAAACAGCGATCAGCTCATCACATTTGAATGCCTTGTCGGAGTTGTTTGATAAAACGGGACAGTTACAAAAGCTATCAGATCTGCCTGTCTGGAATGACATTCAAAATGACTTGAATGCACTTTCTACTTCCAATATCAAAAATGACCTCTCACCTTCCAAAGTGCAAAAATTAACTGGACTTTTAATGAAGATGCGTAATCAGTTTTCGGATAGTGATATGTTGCCGACCTATCAGGCACACGGTGATTTTACACCGTGGAATATGTTTACCTCCAAGGGGATAGATCGCCAGCAGTCAAGAATATCGAAAATGCCAGACAAAAACTGTCCCCCTTTGGAGGGGGATAAAGGGGAACAAGTCGCGCTTAATGATTGTAGTGTAAAACTCCACCTCTTCGACTGGGAATTATCAGAGCGATTACCCGCACTTTACGATCTTTTTCATTTCGTTTTTCAAACAGGAATTTTAGTAAAAAAACAATCTTATTCCGAAATCAAAGCAACGATTGATTCTATTTTAAAAAAACCTGATTGTCAACACCTTATAAAGGAAAATAATATTAATGTAAAGAAAGTATATTGTTTTTATTTACTGCGCAATTGCTCTTATTATTTAAAAAGATACCTTGCTCAGAAAGATTTGCATCTGCAAGCACATTGGTTGATAGATAGCTGGCTTGATGCACTCGAAAAAACTGTAAGAAGTAAACCTCAAACCACAAAAGTACTTCGCTAAATCTACCAAATATTTAACTGGTACGGGTATAAATTTGTCTTTGATTTTTTTGTCCACTTTTTTTTTGAAATTTTTAAAATAATTCAACTTTATAATTACATTATTCGAATGGCTGGTAACGAAGGTCAATTTTTACAAAAAATGAGAACATGGGTCATCTGTCACTGGCAGACAGCTCTTGAATAAGTTTAAAAAAAATTAATACTTAACAATTTTTTTAGTGATGAGCCCTCGCTCAGTTTCTATCTGAAAATAATAAACCGCTTTCCTTAAACCACTAAATTTAATTTGACGATTTACTGTTTCGCCCTGCTTAACGATTTTTCCATTTGAATCCAAAATGTAGTATTTGCAATCCTTCTGGATTCCTTCTACCTCAAAAGCTTGACTGGCTGGATTTGGAAAAATTAAAATCTGCTCATCAAGAGAATCTTTTATTTCTGTATTGGAGGATATCATTTCTGGATTTTCATTAATTGAAAAATTATTATAAAGAATGGTTTCATCTCGCAATTTATCTACATCTTGTAAACTTCTATAAATTCCCCATTTCGGTCTTATAAAATCGGTATCAGTTTTCCACATTCGAATATCATTATTTTCGTATTGGAATAAAGTAGTATTGTCAAGAACTGTGGTAATTTTTATTGCATAGGATCCATTCTCACCAAAAAGAACACGCTCTGTTACTTCGCACCAAGTGCCTTTGAAAGGAGCCAACTCAACTTGACGCAAGGTGGTCTGAGAAGTTGTTTCTGCATATCGTAATTCCAACCGATCAGGATTTCCAGCACGTGTTGTCAGCGTAATGAGTGGTATCGAAGCCTCTGGACCACCCACTGCTTTTAACTGATGAATGTGTGTGAATTTTGTCGAAGATTGAAACCCAGAAGGTAATTTAAATTTCCATTTATATTCTACCGTTTCTCCTTGAATGGCTTTCAGACTATCCGGCGATTTATCGTAAGTTTTAATTTCGTTTCGTTGTCGATCAAATTTGATGCACCGATCATCGTCCTCTAATTGATGGATAATAAATCGAAAAACAAACGCATTGAGTTCATCGTCAAAAACTTCGTCGATGTGATCGCCAAAGTCATCGTGGCCACAATCTGGAACTTCAATCGGATTGTAATTGGGGGCCAGTTTAGAAGCGATCAATTCATAAGTATCTCCTGGCCCATCAGCCTCCAACAATAGTTGAGCGTTTAAATTTTGCGAGAAAGGAATAAAGACAAGTATAAATAAGTACCTCATGGTTAATATTTCGATTCACTTAAAGAATTTGTTTCAAATTTAATCAACTTCAAGATTAGACTTAGCTACGGTTCTATTTTTTAACGAAAAATAGCGAAAAAAGAAGTATTCGATTGCATACCAAATATTTCAGAATAGAGTCTATTCAGAACAGCAAACCTACAGAATAGAATTATAAAAATTTAGTTTGTATAGTAAACTCCATGACGTCTTTGTGGTGTACTGCCATTATTTTTTCAGTGAAATTTGGTTGCATATTTTATTCATTTTGCTTTACAGAAAAGAGTAATTCAGATTGCGATTATCTCCAAAAAAAATATTGTACCAATAAACAATTGTTCAATATTTTTTTTGGCGATAATTGTCCTTATGTTAAATAACAATATTTTTTTACACCAAAAAATACTGTTAAAAAATTAAAAATATAACTTCATGCTCAATTTCAGCAATCTTCAAAAATGAACAATCTATCACTGTATCCTTTGTAGTTTAAATTTAACACTCAGAAAATTAGATAAAATAAAACCAATCATGCAACTACGAAAAATACAATTCTTCCTTTTTATTGTTGTGATCATTGTCAACTTTGGAACTCAATTTTTTTTTCCCAATCAATTTGATGACGACCCTATAGTTTATATCCAACCCGATGGTTATGCGTTTTCGATTTGGGGGCCGATTTTCATTGGAATGATCATTTACAGTTGGTTTCAAATGCAGCCCGAACGCGTTGATTCCAATTACTTGAAATCAGCAACACATGCAGGTATTCTTGCGGGACTGGCTTCCATTACCTTTGTTCCGATTTCCTACACAGATATCCAATGGCTCGGATTTATAAATATTATCTGGCATTTGGCTGCTTTGATTTGGCTTTTTGTTTCCCTACGCCAACAAGCTAAATTGGAAACCAATACAAATACCCGCTGGTTTTATCTACCGACTCAAATGTACTTAGGGTGGATTTGTGCTGCAACTGCGGTTTCGTTTGCACTTACTTTGAGACAGACCTTTGGAATCGAATTTGCTCTTCCAACAGAATTGACTATTACTGCTGTCATCATTGTCGCACTTTTAGGTGTTGGATTACTACTCGCGGCTAATAAAGGCTTGATTGCAACCCTCACAATCGTTTGGGCATTGTTTGGTTTGATTGCCAAATTTGGTGAGTATGCAGAGATTAAATACACCGCATCAGTTGCTATCGTTTTACTAATCGCCTCCGTGTTTTATTTTATCTATAAAAAAGATCAACGGTTGGTCTTTTAAAGGTTTATAAACAACTTCTTAGTACAGGACAAAGCATTGGTTTACTAAACTTCGCCTTAAATTAAAGGTTCGATTTTAAAGGATTGATAGCGAAAGTTACTTTAGTATTACTCAAAATCAAGTTTAGTAAACCTCCGATTCTACTTTTGTCCTGTACAGAGAAACAACTTCTAAATCAGTTTTACTCAGCGGTTGAAATTTTAAAGTTAAAAACTGTCTTTCAAATAGTAAAATATTGGATTATTGACCTCTTACTTTTAGAAATTCATTTTTACTTTTATAAAACGAAATCAATGACCAACCGCGTATTTCTACTTATTTTACTATTTGCTTTTATGCAAAACGGTATTGCACAGACATCTAATTTTCCTTTTCAAAATCCGAAATTATCTATTGAAGAACGGGTCGATGATCTCATCAATCGAATGACTTTGGAAGAAAAAATCAACCAACTCATGTATGGCTCGCCAGCCATAGAGCGGCTCGAAGTGCCTGCTTACAATTGGTGGAACGAGTGCCTTCATGGAGTGGCTCGCGCAGGAAGGGCAACGGTTTTTCCACAAGCCATTGGAATGGCAGCAACTTTTGATACGGATTTAATGCACCGCGTTGGCGATGCAATTTCAACAGAAGGACGAGCAAAATACAATCTTTTCTCAGCAAGAAATATTCGAGGGCGGTATCAAGGATTGACCTTTTGGACACCCAATGTCAATATTTTTCGCGATCCTCGTTGGGGACGAGGACAGGAAACTTACGGAGAGGATCCGTTCCTGACTTCGCGTATAGGGGTTTCGTTTGTAAAAGGATTGCAAGGCGATCATCCACGCTATTTGAAATCGGCAGCAATGGCAAAACACTATGCCGTTCACAATGGACCAGAGGAGTCACGACACGTTTTTGATGCCGAAGTCAGCATGAAAGATTTGTGGGAAACCTATCTGCCAGCTTTCGAAGCATTAGTAACGGAAGCGAAGGTCGAAGGCGTCATGGGTGCCTACAATCGAACCAACGGACTACCCTGCTGCGCACACCCCTATTTGATGCAAGAAGTATTGCGTGAGCGTTGGGGATTCAAAGGATATTATGTTTCTGATTGTTGGGCATTGGTGGATTTTCATGAAGGGCACAAAGTTGTCGAGACACCAGCAGAGGCAGCAGCTTTGGCACTAAACTCTGGAACCAATCTCAACTGTGGTTCGACCTATCCTGAACTCTTAAAATCTATTGAACAAGGCTTAACTACCGAAGCGGAAGTTGATAAAAATCTTCGTCAATTATTGCCGACTCGTTTCCGTCTTGGACTTTTTGAACCCAAAGGGATGAATCCTTTTGACACCATTGGAGCGAGTGCGATTCGTCATCCAGACCATGTTGCGCTTTCGCGCGAAGCAGCTGCAAAATCAATTATTTTATTAAAAAATAAAGACAACGTTCTACCGATTCCTAAAGAAAATGGTGGTGTTTATGTGCTCGGTCCAACTGCTGCACACGCGCAAGCATTGCTGGCAAATTATTATGGCTTGAGCGAGGATATGAAAACAATCTTGGAAGGAATCGTCGGGAAAGTCCACCCTTCTACCCCCATGATGTATAGCCAAGGAGCATTGCTCGACGAACCAAATCGAAATCCAATGGATTGGTTTTCAAACGAAGCAAAGGACAATGACTATACGATACTTTGCCTTGGTATTTCGCAATTGATCGAAGGTGAGGAAGGCGAATCAATTGCCTCTCGAAGCAAAGGAGATCGAGTCGATTTAAAATTGCCACAAAACCAAATTGACTTTTTGAAAAAAATGCGTGAGACTTCTAAAAAATTAATTGTCGTTGTCACGGGTGGTTCGGCGATTGCGATGCCTGAAGTTTACGAAATTGCAGATGCGGTTTTGTTCGCTTGGTATCCTGGTGAGCAAGGTGGAAATGCGGTTGCCGATGTACTTTTTGGTGATGTAAATCCATCTGGAAGATTGCCGATGACTTTTCCAAAATCAGTAGATGATTTGCCACCGTTTGAAGATTATGCGCTTAAAAATCGAACATATCGATACATGACCAAAGAACCAATGTTTCCATTTGGGTTCGGTTTGAGTTATACTAATTTTGAATATTCTGATTTAAAAATTAAAAACAAGAAAGGCAAAAAGAATCGCCCGATTCAAGTCAGTTGTGTTGTAAAAAATACAGGTACATCAGTTGGAGAAGAAGTCGTTCAATTGTATTTGAAGGATGTCGAATCTTCTGTCGAATTGCCGAACTACGCGCTGAAAGGGTTCAAAAGAATTCGGCTTTCGCCAAATTCGGAACAACGAGTGCAATTCGAAATTCCAAGAAAAATGTTAGCGTTGATTAATGAAAAAGGCGAGTCAGTTTTTGAACCAGGAGCTTTTAAAATTTTCGTTGGGGGTTCATTGCCTTCCAAAAGAAGTTTGGATTTAGGAGCGACTCAATTTGTGAAAGAAGAGATTTTTGTGAAGTGATATTTTAGGACGGGACAATTAACCAAAAAAGAAAAAGCAGCCCATTTACGAGTTGCTTTTTCTTTAAATGATTATTCTATTTTCAAAATCATTGAACTGTTACACGCTGTGTAAACCGCCCTTTTTCATCCAATATTTCCAAAAGAAAAATACCTTTTTTATTAGATATTTCCACCGTAGATTGCGCCGCAGAAAGCATTTTTTCTTTCAATTTCTTTCCAGAAACATCATAAATATTCATTCTTGCTGGACTACTATCTTCTCTTTCAATTTGAATAGAACCTTGTGATGGATTCGGGTAAATTTTAATGTCTTTCCGTTTGATGTTTTTTGTAGAACTTGA
>CALLVG010000255.1 GCA_938010715.1 uncultured Saprospiraceae bacterium | reverse complement strand
TAAAGCCCAAACCTTTCAAATTGTCAGATGCTAACCTAAATCTTGTTTGCTCTCGCTCTCACCTCAATGAGGGAACCCAAAACTTCGTTAACGATTTTAAAGAGCCCAATTTGGTTTCAAAAGGCAGTTCATTGAAGTTTTTGATTTTGGCAAAAGGCGAAGCACACGTTTACCCACGTATCGCTCCGACGATGGAATGGGACACGGGTGCTGCTCAAATTGTCCTCGAATAAGCAGGTGGTAAAGTCCTTCATTTTGAAACGAAAAAGCCATTGGATTATAATAAAGAGAATTTGTTGAATCCGTTTTTTGTGGCTTATGGAAATTTAGTTGATTGAGTTGACTGGAGGATTTAGTCTAAACGAGAATATTGGTTGACTGGTTTATTAGGTTGATTTAGTCTAAACGAGAATATTGGTTGACTGGTTTATTAGGTTAATTTAGTCTAAACGAGAATATTGGTTGACTGGTTTATTAGGTTAATTTAGTCTAAACGAGTTCCCAATAAAAAAAACAAGTATTTTGTGCAACTAATTGAATATCAGTTAGTTACAACTCAATAAACTCAATAAACTCAATAAACTCAATAAACTCAATAAACTCAATAAACTCAATAAACTCAATAAACTCAATAAACTCAATTGCAAACTTTCCTAAAATATCTAAATCACCAAAACACGGGGCTACTTGCTCTCGCTCTCGCGATGTTTGGAATGATTTACGGGAAAGCATTTTTGAGTATTGGAACCATTCTTTTATTTGCTCACGGCTTACTTCATCCTGATTGGAAAAAACATTTTCAATTGCTTTGGAAACACAAAGGATTTTTGGCGATAGTTTCGATTTTTTTGTTGTACGGGTTGACAGGTTTTTGGTCTGACAATACAGATTATTGGATAGGTCGAATGCGGATGAAGTTACCATTCGTCGCCGTTCCTTTTGGGATGTTGGCGATGAAAGATTTTGATAGAAATCTTTTTGATAAAGTGATGTATGGTTTTTTTTGGTTGGTGGTTTTGACTTCGATCGGTTCGTTGGTTTATTCATTTTGGAACTTTGAATACATTACCGAGAGTTACAAAAAAGGACAAGTATTGCCACTACCGACTCACCATATTCGATTTAGTTTGATGGTGGTTTTTTGTATCTGTTTTGGTTTTTATTTTTATGGAAAAAAGTATTTTCTGAAAAGTAAAAAAGAGGTTACGGTTACTTTAGCAATGACTATTTTTTTAGTGTTGTTTTTACATGTTTTAGCGGTCAGAAGTGGATTGTTAGCACTATATGCTGTTGCAGCTTTTTATTTGTTGCGCTACCTTTTTTTAGAAAGTAATAAAATACTTGCAGTTGGATTTGTAGCCGTATTTTTTGTTGGAACATTTGCAGCGTACAAAAATATACCTACCCTCAAAAACAAAATTGATTACACCTTCTTCAGTGTAGATTCCTTTTATAAAAACAAAAAACTCCGAGACCTGTCCGATTCTCGTAGGATTGGTTCGCTGATGGCAGGTTATGAATTGACAAGAGAGTTTCCGTACAAAGGCGTTGGTTTTGGGGATTTGATAGACAAGTCAAATGAGTGGATGGCCAATAATTATCCAGTTTTGGAAGGCTTGGGTTTGATGCCGCACAATCAATATTTATTCGTTTCGGCAGGGGCAGGTTTGATTGGTTTGATTTGGTTTTTGGGAGCGAGTTTTCTTCCTTTTTTTTATAATAAAAATTGGACTGATCCGCTTTTTGTCGCATTAAATATTACGGTTTTTTCTTCTTACTTGGTGGAACATACCATTGAGACACAAGTTGGAATTGCTATCTACGTTTTTCCAGTCGTGATGATGATGCGGGCGAGAATAGGAGAGAGGTGAGACCGCTTTGCTGTTAGATATTAGACACAAGACTGACTCACTGCCAGAAGTTTTGACTTTCTTTGTGCCTCTTAACAATTTAGCAATCAAACAATCACAACCATCAACTAATTGAATTGGACTTCCTACATCAACGGTTTTAAAAACTATATGAAGCTTGAGCGAACGCTCAGTAAAAATACTGTTGAGTCCTACCTCCGCGACGTCGGAAAATTGGTCAACTATTTACAAATAGAAGGCATCGAATCAAATCCAGGTGATTTAACCCACGAAGACTTTCTTTCTTTTCTAAAATTCATGAATGAATTGGGTTTGGAATTGCGGTCGCAATCTCGGATGATATCGGGTATCAAGTCATTTTATAAATACTTACTACTCGAAGACATCATCGACAATAACCCAACCGAACTGCTCGAATCTCCAAAAATGGATAGACGTATCCCAGCCGTTTTGACCTATGAAGAAATCCAATCCATGCTGGCAGCGATAGATTTGAGTCATCCACAAGGCACTCGAAATCGAGCGATGTTAGAAACACTTTATGCATGTGGTTTGCGGGTGAGCGAGTTGATAAATTTGAAACTCACCAACATGTTTTTGGATATTGGTTTTGTAAAAGTGGTTGGAAAAAGTGACAAAGAACGACTCGTACCGATAGGAGAGGAAGCCATCAAACACATTCAATTTTATGTAGAAACTGATCGCAAAAAACTGAAAATTCACCCTGACCACGAAAACATCGTTTTCCTAAATCGACGTGGAAAAGGCTTGACGCGCGTCATGATTTTTTACCTCATAAAAGATTATGCAAAAGCAGCAGGGATTGAAAAAACGATTAGCCCACATACCTTTCGTCATTCTTTTGCAACGCATTTAATTGAAGGTGGCGCTGACCTCAAAGCCGTCCAAGATATGCTTGGTCATGAGTCCATCACGACCACTGAAATTTATACCCACCTTGATAATGATTTTTTAAAAGAAACAATTTTGCAGTTTCATCCACTGAATCAAAAGTAGAACGGAAATTTATTTCCGTTAAAGAATTAG
>CALLVG010000254.1 GCA_938010715.1 uncultured Saprospiraceae bacterium | reverse complement strand
AAATCTTCATCTGCTGTGCGAGTTGCAATTGTATCTGAACCCAGAATCATTTCTCCTTCGAAATCACCTGCGATAATAATTTCACCAGTTGATAAATAACCGACACCTGTTCCATTAGAAGTTAGTGTGCTGCTGATTTGTTGCCACCGCATTAGATTGAAATCCTTATCCATTTTAGCAATAAAAACATCGTTCTCTTTGGCAATGAAAACGGTATCGGCTAATCGAATAGAATCCGTAAAGCTTCCAGTAAAATATAAATTACTGGCATCATCAAATTCCATTTCGCCAATATCTTTTGCACCTCTTCCTGACAGTGAAATTCCATTTAGAATTTCTCCTTTTGTACTAATTTTTAAAATAAAAATCGACTTCTGCCCAATTGCAGGTTGAAGGGTAAAATCTCCAAATTGCCCCGTTTGCCAAAATGTTCCAGACCAATAGATTGTTCCATCAGGACTAATTTTCAAATCTGCATTTTCATCTGTCTGTGGACTGCTGCCTTGAATTGCCCAAATCAAATTACTGTTTGTGTCAAATTTTGCTAACCACAAATCTTGTCTGCCATTTGAAGTGAACGAAGAATCTCCAATTTCGATATTTTCAGTAAAGGTGCCTGCGGCTAAGAATTCTCCATTTGGGAGCGGCGTCATTAAGTCAATGGCTTCACTTCCTTGTGTCCCAAATTGTTGGAAGTTTTCCCAGCGTTGAGCGGAAGAAGTGAGGGAGAGGAATAAAATGAAAAGTAGAAAGCTAATTTTTAAATCAACTTTTGTTTTAAGGTTAGGTGTCCCCCTTTGGAGGGGGTGCCCCAAGGGCGGGGGAGGAATATTCCAAGTAATCCGAAAATTCCTCCCCCTTGATCCCCCTCCAAAGGGGGACAGTTTCCACGAAAAGGATTGTGGATGTTTATAAAGAGTTATATCTTTTTTTAGAACAGAAAAAATAATATCAACCAAGCGCATATTTCGTATTGTGGGTTTGTCTAAAGAAGAACCCTGCAATAACGCCAAAAACGAAGCCGCCAATATGTGCCCACCATGCAACACCTGCTGTATCTGCCGTCTGGACTGCCAAAGCTCCCATCCCGCTGACCAATTGCTCGACTATCCAAATGCCCAGAAAGGCAAAAGCTGGAATATAAAATGGCGCAAAGAAGAACATTAGAAAAATTACTTTGATGCGAGAAGTTGGGTACATAACGACATAGGCACCCAAAACTGCGGAGATAGCACCACTCGCACCAACCATCGGTATCTGACTATCCATGTTGAAAACGATATGAGAAAGTGCTGCTGCTAATCCACCTAAAATGTAAAAAATAGTGAATTTAAAACTGCCGATTGTTGCTTCGATGTTATCTGCAAAAATCCAAAGGAATAGCATATTGCCAATCAGGTGCATCCAGCCACCATGTAAAAACATACTGGTGAATAGCGTGAAAATATCTTCGAATCGAGTGATTTCGGCAGGAATAGAACCAAAGGTCATGATGAAATTAGTCAATGCTGCTTCGTCCAAACTTGCTTCCAAAAGAAAGACAATAATATTAAGTCCAATGAAAGAGTAACAGATGAGTGGAAAACTTCCTCCCTGAACATTCTCGTCGCCAATCGGATAAAACATTTGCTATGATTTTGTTTTGCGAATGGCTAAAGGTAGGAATTGAAGCACAAAAGGCATAAAAGAAAATAAAAGGTCTTTCTACGATATCCTTTTGTGTCTCTTTTATGCTTTTTGTGGTTCAGAAAAAAGCTATGTTAGCTGGCAATAATCCCCTTCTCTCTCAACCGATGAATCATCGAAAATAAAAGCCCAAAAATCATCATCAAAGTACCAATCCAGAAGAAATTGATCCCTGGGAAAACAATCGCTTCGAGAACGAGCCAATCATTTCGAGTTGCATTCTCTGCGACGTCGATGACGAGGCCAGATTCTTTTATTTCTGCTTTGGCAATGCTAACGGTTACAGATTCAGATTTAGGGTCGATGCTTCCGACTCTTACGTGCAATCCTTCCGAAGCGATTTCATCTTTCAGGTTAAAAGGTCGGCTTTCACGAATCAAATAAACTGGTTTGGCGGAGAAGAATTTACCATCCTTTTCAATACTTAAAATTGCACTAACGGCGATGTCCCCTTCTTCTGATTTATATAACGGATGAGTGATTTCTTTATCAAAACCAGCAAACGTCACTTGATAGCCATTGAAGTTAACTTTTTTGCCTTGCTGGAATTTGAAGGTTTGATAATTCAAATCTTCTTCCATGGTCAACGCGTTGTTGAAAGTCTCTTCTTTGAGGCGTGTCCTTACGCCAAATTGATTGATGTGGTCGTCATAGGTATAAACCAATTGACCACGAAGTACAATCACTGGTTTGGCTGTGAAACTTTTACCACCGTCTGGTTCTTTGAAGGTCAAATTAGCGCCAATCGCGATGTCTCCTTCTTCTGGTTCGTAATCTTTATGAGTTGGATTACGGTCTATGTCGCCAACTTCGACCATATATTTAGTTGTAACAAATTGGCTGTTAGCAACTGCTTCATATTGCTGAAAATTAAGACTATCCTCTGCTGCTTTTGCTTCTTCGGCGCTTAGTTGAGCAGCAGGCAGAGAGGCAATGTGCGTAAAAATATCTTTATGCAAATAGTGTTTCGTAGATGGATTGACGGCAGCAACTTTTTCAAATTCTTGGTCATATAATACGTTTGGAGAAAGTGTGAATGATTGAGTTGTCTTACCGTTCTCGTCCATTTTTTCAAAATCAATATTATAGAAACGCTCGTGGCCAATCAATGTATCATTTTTATAAGTCACGAGGTAACCACTCATTGGGAGTGATACATTTTTATACAACAGGATATTTTTATCAACTCTGTCGCTATCTAATAATTCGCGCATCACAACCTCATTTTTTGAAATATGATGTTTGTTGAGACCAGAAGCCATGATGCCGATTATCATCAATCCAAAACCAATGTGGGAAATGGCAGAACCAGCTGCTTTCCAATTGTTTTTGACAAAAGAAATCGCATAATCGATATTGGAAACAATGACAAATAAACCAGCGAAAAGTAAAATTGGATGTTGCCAATTATCAATTTGAATCCAAATCATGAAAGCCGCTGTCAACGCACCAGCAATGGCAACAGCCGTTAATATTTTTGTTAAAAATTTTCTTTTATGGCCGCTCCAGTTTGGTTCTCTGTATCGTAGATATTGCGCTACGCCAGATAAAATTCCAACAGTGATTCCAATCCAAATTTGTTGTTGGTTATAGAACGCGACTGGTTCTTTGATGACCTTTCCTGCAAACTCTGGATCAAATAATCTTACGAATTTGTTATAAATCGGAAGTGAGGTATATGCTATCATCAGACCTGCAGAAAGCAACAGAATCAACGAACCGATAAACATCCAGAACTCTTTGGAAGAAGTTGCTTCTTCCTTCTTTGGAGCAGGTATTTTTTTATAATTTTTGAAAAGAAGAAAAAAGCCGATTCCTAAAAAGGAAAATAGGAATAATAAGAGCTGATTTTCTAATCCAAGTTCTGTAAAGGCGTGAACAGAAGTATCTCCCAAAACTCCACTTCTCGTCAAAAAAGTAGAGTACAAAATCATGATAAAAGTCAAAATGTAAAAAACAATCGTAGAACGAATTGATTGCCCCGTAGCTCGGGCAATCAAATGCGTATGAAGCCCTGCGACCAATAATATCCACGGAACTAAAGAACTGTTTTCCACTGGATCCCATGCCCAATAACCACCGAAATTAAGTGCTTCATAAGCCCATGCGCCACCCATCAAAATTCCTAAACCAAGAATCATTGCGCTGAATAATGCCCACGGCAAGGCAGGTGTGAGCCATTCTTTATACTGTTTTGTCCAAATGCCCGCCATCGCAAATGCGAATGGAACAATCGTTGATGCAAAACCTAAAAACAAAGTCGGTGGATGAATCGTCATCCAATAATTTTGGAGTAATGGATTCAACCCTTTCCCTTCTATTAATGTCAAATAATCTGCGTTGGCAAAAATTGGGGCATCCATCACATCTCTTAAAAGTAAGAAAGGGTTACTTCCAAACTTTAGTGGGTCTTCTCCGCCACCAATATAAACGCCCAATATCATAGAGGAAATAAAAACCTGTGCTAATGCGACAAACGTAACCACAGGTGCTTCCCATTTTCCTGCTTTCCAAATCAAAATATTACCCAAAACCATGTGCCAAAGCATCCAAAGAATGAAGCTGCCTTCTTGATCTTTCCAAAATGCAGAAAAGACGTACTCGAAAGGCAAATCGACTGAGGTGTTGGCCCAAACATATTGATATTCGAAAAAATTACTGGTCAAAATGTAAAAGAAAGTCGTTGCAATTCCGACCAATCCGATGCTATGAAAAGCGAAAGCAGCCCTTCCCATTTTTCGCCAAGTACTTGCTTCTTCAAGTGCTCTTCTTTGCGTAGCGAAAAAGTAAGAAATCGTAGCCATCACCGCAGAAAGGAATGTGAGCAAAATACAAAAATGGCCAATTTGACCCGGCAGCAAATGTTCTCCTATGTATTGTATATCTTCCATTGTTTTAAGTGTTTTAGTAAGGTTTAAGCCAATCTGTTTAAATACATCTGTATCGTTTTTTCTAAACCTAAATAGAGTGAATCAGAAATCAGAGCATGTCCAATTGAGACTTCCAATAAATTTGGAATGTTGTCTTTAAAAAAGCGCAAATTATCCAGATTTAAATCATGCCCTGCGTTGATGCCTAAACCAATATCATTGCATAAATGCGCACATCTGGTATATGGCGCAATTGCTTTTTTCGGATCGTGGCTGTAATCATGTGCAAAAGGGCCTGTGTAAAACTCGATTCTATCGGTTCCTACTTCTTTAGCTCCTTCAATTAACTTTTCAACTGGATCAATAAAAATAGAAACTCTAATATTTGCTTCATGTAGCATCGCAATCACATCTTTCAAGAAGTCCTTATTTCTAATTGTATCCCACCCCGCATCCGAAGTTAGTTGGTCAGGTGAGTCTGGAACAAGCGTACACTGATGTGGTTTATTATCAAGGACTAATTCGAGGAATTTATCAATTGGATTACCTTCCATATTGAATTCCGTCGTTGTGATTTCTTTTAAAACAGGAACATCGCTGTATTTGATATGTCGCTCATCTGGTCGTGGATGAACCGTAATGCCTTCTGCACCAAATTTTTCACAATCAATTGCTACTTGGCGTAAATCAGGTAGATTACTCCCTCTTGAATTTCTAAGTAATGCCACCTTGTTGACATTGACACTTAGTCTTGCTTTATCAGTCATGTGTAATTTCTTTCTTCCTGCAAACTTAATAAGTGTTTTCTACAAAAAAGTGGAAAAACAGCAAAGGATTTATTTATAACTATTAAAAAGAAGCAACCCGAAACACTGTAAATTTAATGACAATTTAGTCATATTAGCTTTTATTTAAATTATGTGTAAAAAGGATGTCACAATTTTTGCAGTACAATGATTAATAGTTTTTTTAGACTAAATCGTCTGAATTTGTAATGTTTTCTAACATTGCATGAGAAATATTGAAAAAAGTGACTGAATAAACTAAAAATTAGATTAATTTCGTGCAACTACTTTAATCTTCCCTCAAACAAATTTTGTGACGCAGTTTTTTTAATTGAATAGTATTTTCAATGAAACATTTGATTGAGATTTCTAAGATTGTAACAAAGAAGAAAGTTCGTAAAATCGAGATTTTCGATGACAATGCTTTAAAGCAGAAGAATTCGAAGTTCAATGAGTTTTACGAGGCTTTGTCTGCCAATAAGTTTAAAAATGACAGAGATGCAGCACAGTTTCTTTATGGTTCTACGCCTACCGATGACAAGTATCGTCAGCTAAAGTCAAGGTTTAGAAAACGTTTGCTCAATACCATGTTCTTCTTGGATGTGAATAGACCATCCGCTTCGAGTTATGATAGAGCCTATTTTTCATGTAATAAAGATTGGACTTTAGTAAAAATTCTCCTTTCCAACAATGCAAATAAAACAGCATCTGCATTGGCAAGGCAGATTTTGACAACTGCCTTGAAATTCAAATTTGCAGATGTCATTGTGAACTGCGCTCGTATTTTACGAAATCACGCCTCTGAAATTGGTGACGAAAAAAACTTTGAACAATATGACCAATACATAAAGCAATTTGCGAATGTATTGGATGCAGAGATTCGTTCGGAAGAGTTGTTTCAACGAGTGACCATCAACTACCACAAACCATTATATGAACTCACAGATTTGTCTGAAAAAATAGACACTTATTGTGATGCTTTGGTCGGGTTGTCAGAGATGTATGACTCGCCAGTGGTTTATTACAATATGTTTTTGGTGTGGGTATATCGTTATGAAATGATGCGCGATTTTGACGCAGTATTGGAAGTTTGTAAACGTGCCGAAAAATATATCGAAGATAATCCTCAATATTATAGAGACGAAAAATTGGCTTTGTTTCAAATGAAGAACATGTCAGCCTTTCTTCATCTCAAAGATTTTAAAAATGGAAAAACGAATGCAGAAAAGTGTTTAGGTAGCTTTCCAGTAGCCAGTGAAACTTGGTTTACTTTTATGGAAAATTACTTTTTGCTTGCGATGCACACAGATAATTATATCAATGCTTTGGCGATTTTCAACAGAGCAACGGGTCAGAACAAATTCAAAAAATTACCGCACGAAACAAAAGAGCGTTGGAAAGTTTACGAGACTTATTTAGCTTTTATAGTTGAAACAGAAGGACGAAAAAATCCAATTCTTCAGAAGCAGGTCAAGAAACAGTTTAAGATTTCAAAATTCTTAAATGACAGTTTGCTTTATCCTCGAAACCAGAAGAATTTTACGATTCTTTTCTTGGTAGCGCAGGTGTTATTTTTGTTGGATAAAAAGCAATTTGGAGAAGCATCAGAGCGCATTGATAGATTAAAATCATTTGCCAATAGACAACTAAAAAAAGAGGAAAACTATCGAGTGATTCAATTCATCAGAATGTTGCAAACCGTCATGAAAGCGGACTACCAAACTGGTGTGCCGCCGAATGCTGAAAAATATATTCAACGACTCAAGGAGCAGCCGCCAATTTATCGCGGATTGCTTTCGGAGTTGGAAGTGATTCCTTATGAGCAACTTTGGGAAGTTGTGCTGAAGTTGTTGAAGTAAAAAAAAATGCGCTCTTGAAATCCAAGAGCGCATTTTTTTTTTGACGAAAATTCTATAAAGTTATTTGAACTAAAACCTCAAACAATTTCTATTCTTTCAAATACATCATACGTTTCGTTTTAACTCCAAATGGAGTTGTCAATTTATAAAAATAGACGCCATTAGTTGAGAAGTTCTTACCATTGATATTAAATTCATTTACCCCTTCCTCCATTTTCTTTTCCTTTTCGAAAATGAGTTGTCCGGCAAGGTCGAATATTTCCAATTTTCCATTCATTTCATTTTGAGCCCAACATTCCACAATCGTTTCTTTTTTGAAAGGATTGGGTTTGTTTTGAAATAATTCGAAACTTGGAGTCACCTCGATTTGTGTTCCACTGAATTTTAAAATAGGATTTAAAATTTTGAGTTCACTCGTATAGGCTTGTGGCGTCAAAGCTGTTTCTTTAATTGATAAAGCCTCTGCCAAACTACCATCTTCCAATGCAGTAAATTCCAATTTGAATAACGGCTGTTTCGGAAATAGCTTTCCATCAAAACTGGTCAATAATAATCCATTTTCAGCTTCTGCTAAATTGAAATTATCCATTTTGAGAATGGCTGCATTCGGCTCTAAATTTTCAAATTGCAGTACATCATTTTCAAATGACAGCGCAAATTGAAAACCAACCAAATTTTCCAAACTACTCAAGTAGGTGATGACTTTTTCTCCTTTTTTGAAAGTTTGATCAGCCACTTCAAAATAAGCAGATTTACGATTGCTTCTATCGGTTACAGATTGAATCGAATCGCGATAAGCATCTTGATTGATATCACCTACTTTAATAGCGGTGAAGTCATAATCATATTTTGAATGAACGTGATTTTCAATGAAAATTGTTTCTGGAAATGCTTCTACAAATGGATTTGATCTATTTGGAAAAATGTATTTATGATCAATAAATCTCCATGAGGTATTGTATTTAAACTCGGCTTCTATCTGCAAAATGATTTTTCTCAATTCTATCATATCAATAATCGAAACTCCTCCCGATTTGTTGACATCCGCAGCGATGTATTGTTGAGGCGTAAACTCACCCTCTCCCAAAATCATTCTTCTTATCAAAATGAGATCAAAGGTATTGACTCCCAAAGCATGATTGTCGTTTTTGAAAGGCGCGATTATGAAGCTATTACCTACATTTAAATTTTCAAATTTATAAGTTCCCATTGTTTCGGTACTAACAATATCATTTTGACTTCCTGAGATACGAACATCTACATTTTTAATAATATGTTGATCGGTGTAGTGAATTGCACCACCCGCTCCACCTGGCGGAAGTGGTGGAATATTCGAACATGAACCTGTCGGGTCTGCTAAAAAAACGGTTGTTCTGCAAGAAGCTTGATTATCAAATGTGTCTCTGACAATTCCCATGATTGGAACAAGGTTGTTAGGGTTGGAACTGAAATCATCACAATTGAATTTGTTTGGAATGATTTCAAAAGTAACATCTGAACACCAATCTGCATTTTGTGGACTATTCAAATCGAATAAATCGTTTGTGGTGATTTCACCCATACCCATAGAATCAAGTTCGATTCTGATTGGTCCTATTTTACAAGCGATACCTGGAGGATCTATTTCGGTGACGGTTAGTTCGACACTACAACTTTCAACGTTTAGACATTCATCGGTTCCATAAAAGTTGAAATTGTGAACACCAAGTGGGTATCTTCCTGTAGCAGTTTCACCTATTGGATCAAATGCAAATGGAGAATCGTGGGAAATTGTTACGTTGGTATTTGCACAGTTGTCGATATGTGTTGCTTCCAAAACAACCTCCATATCACAAAGATTAAAACTCGTAAAAGGAAGCGTATCGGTCAACATTCCTGGGCAAAAAACTCTTGGCTTGACGGTATCCCTCAATATGATAATTTGTTCTACAGTATCTGCATTAAAACACATATCCTCAATTTTATAAAGTCTTCTCAATGTATCCAAGCATCGGCTTTCGATAGTGTCATCCATTGCAAGCGTAACAGTCACATTGCTACAAAGATCTATTTCTCCAACAATTGAATTTGGATCTGGTGATGGTATGTTTTCCGGGCAAAAAACTCTTAGCGTATCTTGAACTGGCGCTGTTGGTGGAATGGTATCAATTTTTGAAACAATACGAGAAAGCGTATCTCTATTATCACATCGATCAATAGCTACAAAAAATTGCTCTACCCGTTCAACAATTGGACATAAAGGAATAAGTGGCATCGTAAAAGAAGTAGTCGATACCGAGCCACAATTATCTCGAATTCTTAGATTTGATGGGTTTGGAAAATTGACTTCACAACTAATAATCGTATCGTTTAAAATACCACTAATGACTGGAGCAATTGTATCCTTGATAGTTAGTTTTACAAAAAAAGTATCAGACATGTTTCCGCACATATCGGCTGCCAAATAAGCAACATTTACTTCGAGATCATTTGGACAGCTGCCCAGCGTTGTATCTCTTTTGACCTCAGCTACCATTGCGTTTAAATCGCAGCCATCTACTGCAGTTGGCTGATCAAAACCCACTGCTTCAGCAGCGCATTGGAAAGTAGTATCAAGATCGCCTGCCATTTGCTCCCATTCAGGAGCTGTATTATCAATTATTCTAATTTGTTGCGAGAAAGAGGTATCTGCACCAGAGCACCATTCTGCGAAAGTGAATTTTCGCTCTATGATAGTCGTGCAAGGTTGTATCGTTCTTGAATCTATGGTGCTCAGCTTCCATATTTCACAATCACTTTGTGAGGCAGGTTCACCTGTTGGTAAATTTGTTATGTCAACCGGACAGAAAATGATGGTGTCGTTTGGTATGTTTATAAACTGAGTCGGAGTGGTGTCAATGAGTACAATATTTTGTTTGCAAGAGCTTGTTAATCCACCTGCATCCGTTGCGATCCAAGTACGAATTACTTTTCCTGTATTACAAAGGTTTAATTGAGTTGAGTCATCTAAAAATGAAAAAGCAACCGAATCGCAATTGTCAATTGCAGTCGGAAAACCAGTGAAAGTGGTATCAGTAAAATCAAAAGTACAGGCAAGAATTGTATCAACAGGACAAGTGATCTCTGGTGGTAATTTATCGTCAACATTAACCTCAACCATACAATCGTTATGATTATCGTAACAATCAATAAATCGTACGATAAGCATTACTGGCCCCGAAACATCATTACAACTAAAACAAACTTCTTCTCTGAAAAGATTATCTGCTTCGCCCATTATTTTAGCAGAGATAGAGTCTAAACAGCAGTTGTCATAACTTCCCCTATCCAGACTATCGGCCAAAATACAAACATCATTTATTGGGTTGACAGTGATAGTTACGGATTGAATACAAATCGGAACGGGTGGCACATCATCAATCACCGTTACTTTATAAACGCAACTATCTTTGTTGCCACAGCCATCTTCGGCGATGTATAAAAATTCATGCATTCCAACTGGGAGGTCAGTTACTAATCCTCCATTTGAAAAAACGGTTCCTCCTGACCATTCGATTTTTACGGTTGGATTTTGTGTGCGGTTGTCAGTTACAATTGCTGGTGGTAAAACAAAATCTGCTGCACATTTTATATCTGAAGTTGAAATGGTCGTATCTGATAGACATGTAATTGAAGGTGGTGTCAAATCTTTAATTTCAATGATTTGAAAATCTTCTCTTGACTCGTTGGTACAGCAATTTAGAACTGTCCATTTTCTCAATAATTTATAAGAACCTTCACAGATTTCTAATCGAGTATCGTCGTAGAAAACATTGAATTTACAATAGTTCGTAATTGGTTGCCCATTAAAACTTGGTGTACCTGCAAATTGATCAATATTGGCTGGCGTCAATGGAATTGAAAAAGTATCTAAAACACAAGTATCATTCGGGAAAACGACGGTTGATAAATC
>CALLVG010000253.1 GCA_938010715.1 uncultured Saprospiraceae bacterium | reverse complement strand
GAGCGTTAGAGGTGATATAAATAGTCTGATAGAATTAGCTTAGAAACGCTCAAAAAATAAGTTCCCGATTTCAAAAAATTAGTGAAGGAAAGGTGATTGATAATGAGGTTTTTCGAGCTAATTTTTTGAGTAATACTAAGGAATGGTTCAGCAATAAATTGCGTTTCTATGGACCGTTATTTTTTTCTTCTGCAAGGCCACTCTTCGTGATTCTTTAGTTCCGTATCAACGGATATGCAAAGTAAAAATAGCTCAAAAAGTTTTTCTAAGATAATCCTGTCAGACTACTTAGTTACCTTCCTTGCAATATTAGAAATTTGAAACCAGCGAGATTAAACGTATTTAGATAAACACATTCGCCACCAAATCTGCAACTGTTGGGTGGTCGCTTCCTCCTTTTGGTTCGATGGTTACATTTAGACTTTCTGCGTTAGCGAGATATTTAAAATCTACGAAAAGGGCATTTGTGGAATTGATGATACCGAGATTTAGCATTTCACCATCAACGTCTGCCCACATCTGATAACATTGATTATCAGGCAGTTGTGGCATTTCATTGATGCGAAGCATGGATTTTTTTGCAAAGTTATTCCAATAAGCTATGACTTGAAAGTCGGTTGCTTTATCGTTTCCTTTCAACAAAAATTTATCGGTTTCGGAATGATTGATAAATTCCAATTGCTTTTGAAGATTAGCATAATTGAGTTGGCGAGTTTCGCATTCCTCTTTGTAAGTTGCAAAATCTTTTTCAAGCGTTGCAATTGCTTGCTCTTTTCCTTGATTGTTGTTCCATTGAAAAAATGAAAACGCTCCCAACAACAAAGCTAATCCAGCAGCTATGGGCAACCAATTAAAACTGGAAACTTTTGACGAAGGCAGAGGAATATCTGATGGAGGCATATCATCGAGCTGCCCCATGATAGCATCTTTCACATCTGGTGGAACTGGTTTGGCGGAGAGGGTCATCATTTGATCAATACCATCTTGTATTTCTCGATATATCTGCTCCACCTCGGGATACCTCTGAATATAGGACTCCACCTCGGCAGATTCCGACGGGTCAAGTAACCCGAGCACATATTGCTCAAGTAGTCCTGTATTCAAAAATTCTCGAATGTTTTCTTTCATACTAAAATCTATAAAAATATGTTAGCAAACTCAGCTGAGAAAGCAGTCAGAATCAAAGGGTCTTTAAATATTTTTCTCAATTCACGTAAGCCGATCTTGAGTCTCGTCTTTACAGTTCCTAATGGCAAATTCAAATGATTAGATGCTTCCTTTTGAGTCATTCCACCATAAAATAATGCTCCGATAACTCGTCGATATTTCTCATCAATTTGATGAAGCACTTCTGGCAAATCTACTGTGTCTGGATTGACACCTGAGATACCTATATTGTATAGGTTTGAATCTTTTATTTGGATTTCTTTTTCTCCACGATTCTTCAGTTGTCTCAATTTATCAAGCGCTGTATTTCTCGTCACTTGATACATCCACGTAAAAATATTTGCTTTTTGTGAATTATAACTGGAAGCGTTTTTCCAAATTTTGATAAAGCTTTCTTGAAGAATATCTTTGGCCACATTTTCATCTTTCACCATTCGAAGTACCATGCCGTAAAGTGCACTTGCGTAGCGATCGTACAATTGTCCAAATGCTGCTCTGTCTCCACTTCGGAGTTTTTCACCAATGTTTTTTGCTAATTTTTTCAAACAATAAACCCCGTTTTTAGTGGGTGATATCTGTAACATCATTTTTCAGATTCAGTTCATAAAAACGAAAATCAGCTATAGTAATGACTGCCCAACTGATAATAATTTTGGAAGATAAAAGCAAGCTTTAAATGCAATTAATACAACCCCCTAAAGAGTATTGGATTTTATTCTAAAATATTTCGTATGCACGCAAATACTTCTTTTTCCGCTACTTTTCCCCGATGTAAAATCGGGACACGCGTCAAAAAATAGAACCGTCCGCCGCCGCGGATGCTTAGATTTTTTGCCGCAATTAGCAAAAAAATAAGCATTCGTTGCGCTACAAATTATTTCTGAATAAAGTCTATTATTTGTGTAATTGATTCGGTCGGCTCAACAATTTAAAAAGTGAATCCTTGATTCTTTCAAATAAAAGGCTTAACCTTACGTGGGAGGTATTCAAATGAGTATCTCCCTTTTTGGCTCAAATTTTTCTATCGAATAATTTTAATCAATGTTTCCATATTTAAAATGTCAGTTAAATTACATTAAATAATGCGGAACGTTTCATTTTTCGTATCATTAATCCGACTTTCGGAGCCGAGAAAATACATGGTTCATAATTAAAGGCATCTACCCAAATTTTATTTAAAGTAGATTCTTAAAAAAAGAGTATTAAAAATGTCAAAACCTGTTAGATACAGCGATACAGAGTTAGCTGAATTCAAAGAAATAATTTTGAAAAAAATTGCAGATGTTGAAGAAGATCTTCAATATCTTCAAGACCAATTGATTGATATTAATGAAAGTTCACTTGATTCAAGAAGAGCTGATTGGGTAGATGATAGTAGTATGAATGCTGATAAAGACAGACTTTCAAATATGTTTAATCGTCAAAGACAATTTCACGAACATTTGAAATCTGCACTTTTAAGAATTGGAAACAAAACATACGGAGTCTGCTCAGTTACTGGAAAGTTGATTGACAAAAGGCGACTCAAAGCAGTCCCGCATACAACCAAATCGGTTGAAGCAAAGAATATGTCATAAGTTTGATCCTTATTTTTTTTAGTTCTTACGTATTAGTATTACTCAAAAAATAACTTCCATCTTCAATTCAAAAAATTAGCTCGAAAAACCTCATTATCAATCACTTTTCCTTCATTAATTTTTTGAAATCGGGAACTTATTTTTTGAGCGTTCCTTAGACTTTATTCTAAAAATTACTTCGCTCTTTGGAGTATCTTAACTTCTTGAAACTTCGCTTAGGTAAACAAATTATTCTTCACTCATCACTTAGCATTTTACAAAAAAGCCTCTGTTTTTTAACAGAGGCTTTTTTTGTAAAATGTAGTTTTACCTGCAGTTAAAACCCTATAATTATGCTCTTAAATATTAGTTTCATTTTTTTTCATATTAACATTATAAATAATTTGTTTGTCTCGTTTTTCGCATTAAATTCGCCCCACAATTTATAATTTCGGAATTTTAGATTCCATGACACTAACAAACACTACTTACATGAGCCTCTTCACCTTCTTACGCCCTTCTGTAAAATCTAAAGTAAAAAAATCGAAATCAGACGCCTCTATTCCTGCCTACGAGGATATACTAATTGAAGTGGACAAACGCTTAAAAGAAAAAGAAAAGCGTCAGTCTTAGGAACATGTAAATTATTGATTTTACATGTAATTTAGTAAAACCGAAAAAACAACCTTTCGATTTTACTTATCTTTAAAAATATTTTAGCCTTTCTGAGGCTTTCTTCACAAATTTTAAAGGGCAAACGCATCAAAGTATTTTTTACAAAATTGCTTGGGAGCGATTCAAAAAGTTTCTCTAAGAAGTTTATTTTTTGAGTGTTAAGTAGTCTGACAGAATTAGCTTAATAACTTTTCGGCTCTTTTTCCGCCACTCTTCGTGATTTTTTAGTTCCGTATCAACGGATATGCAAAGAAAAAATGCCTTGATTGACGAAAAAATAGCTCAAAAAGTTTTTCTAA
>CALLVG010000252.1 GCA_938010715.1 uncultured Saprospiraceae bacterium | reverse complement strand
ATTTCTTTCGTAATAAAAATCTATGTAATCGTCTTCTTCATGAGCTTGAAAATCATGTTTCACTTGAGTGAATATTTGCCTTTTTGTTTGATTTGCTTTTCCGCTATTATAAGATTTTCCAGCGTCGTAATTTAATGCCTGGTATTTTCCTGCAATTACATTTTTAAAAGTTTGAGACTTTTGATTGGGCCAAATGACGACGACTGAATCCACTTTCTCATTATCTCCTAAACCAAAGACCATTTTATAATCTATCGAAGATTGAAAACCTCTTGATGGAATTAATTCTTTAAAAAAAACAGATGAACCTTGATGCACATATACTTTTGAACCGACTGCAAACTTGTTAGATTTTTCAAAATTCAATGTCAATCCTAAAAATGAATTTATACTGTTATTTTTAAATAATTGTGCTGATTGATTGACATTATTGACAACCAAATCCAAATCGCCATCATTGTCCAAATCGCCATAAGCTGCGCCGTTCGAAAAAGTCTTTTTATCAAAACCAGCTTCTTGTGATTTATCTTCAAATTTGAGGCTTCCAGTATTTTTGAAAAATTTATTGACTAACGGCTGCGAAGGCATTCGAGAGATAATAGAATCTACTTTTCCCTTCTTGCCGCTTAGTACCATTTCCTGAATGATTTCATTTGCAAAAAAGTCAATAAAATCTTGATCGATAACATCATTCAAAATTCCATTACAAACAAACAAATCATTGAAACCATCATTGTCTCCATCAAATATCAATGCGCCCCAACTCCAGTCAGAAGCGGCTACATCGGCATAAAATCCGATTTCTTTGAAGTTGCCATCGCCAGTATTAAGTTGTAGCGTGTTGTGCATGTATTGATTGTAAAAACCGTTTTTGGTTTTTATTTTTTTGACATTGATATTATCAAAAGTTGTGGTTGTTTTCAGCCTGTATTCATCATCGGGTAACATGTCTGTCACGAAGATTTCAGGGCTACCGTCATTGTTAATATCTGCCATATCCGCACCCATTGAGGAGTGCGAAATGTGTTTGATACGATTTTCTAAATCTTCTAAAAAAGTACCGTCACCTTGATTGATATAAAGGTAATCTCTTTCAAAAAAGTCATTGGAAACATAGATGTCTGGCAAGTTGTCATTATTGACATCACCAACCGTCGCGCCCAATCCAAACCCAATTAAACTACCATAAATGCCTGCCGCTTCGCTCACATCTGTAAACACGCCCGCGTCATTTCGAAGCAAGCGATCTCCCCCACCTTTTAGAAAATCTTTGACGGGCCAATCCTTTGCGCGCAAGTCTCTTTTGTTGCTATAATTCAAAGTATTGACAGGAATAAAACTGTTATTCAATAAATAAACATCCAAATCACCATCTAAATCATAATCGAAAAAAGCGGCGTGTGTGGAGTAGTCATTTTGATCTAATTTATAGGTCGCAGCTTCCTCCAAAAATGTATTATCTCCTTGATTAATAAACAGGGCGTTTTTCGGATCTACTCCTTTTTTTGCACCTGCATTACAAACATAAATATCGAGTAAGCCGTCACTGTTGATATCGATCATCGTGACGCCTGTACTCCACTTTTCGGAGAGCGTAATTCCGGCCGATTCTGAGATGTCTTCAAATTGGAGATTGCCTTTATTTAGAAAAAGTTTATTCGCTCCGAGGTTGGCAGTTAGGTAAATATCTGATAAACCATCGTTATTGATATCTCCAATCGCAACGCCTCCACCATTGTAAAAATTTCGATAATTGAAAATATTGAAATCAGCAGAATTTGCAATGTCGTTTGTAAAATCCAAACCTGATGCTATTGGTTCTAACTCCGTAAATAGCGTTTGTTCTGCATTACTTACAGGTTGATTTTCGATCTCTTTTTTAGTCTCTTTTTGACAAGCCGAAAAGCAAACTAAGAGTCCGAAAAAGCAAATTTGATATGTCGTTTTATGCAGCACCTATTTGATTTTTAGAATTTTTAAAGGCCCATTATTTTGTGCGATGATAATCGCTTTTTGGTCTTTTATAGTAATAGGTTTTATTTGTTTGACTTGGCCTTTGAGTGGAGCATTTTTCAGGTTTAAATATTGAAAATCATTATCCCCTTTATTGATCAAAACAGAACCATTTTCTGCATCGTATCTCCCCATTTGAACATTACAATTGTAGAAATTTCCCCCTGGAATTAAGTCTGTTTTTCCGTCGCCATTTACATCGCCAAACCAGCCAGCATAATAAGGTGTGTATTGCATTTCTATTGGTAGATCTGCCATGCTAAAATTTCCTTTACCATCATTCAAAAACAACGTATTCTTAAAATGATTGGCTTCAAATACTTCGCTTCCTGTTATCTTTTCTTTTCCAAAAATTTCAGTCATACTCGCACGCGCAAAGTCTTTGGCGTATAAATAATTCTTTTTGAGCGCAGGCATTTGTTTTTGTAATTCAGCAAAATTGTTGAATGGAATTTCTTTTCCACCCACATAATAACTGACAATTTGTTCCTTCTTGCCATTGTCGTCAAAGTCGTTGAAATACATTTTAACGGTTTGGTTTTCGCCAATTTTGAGTCGAGAATTTTCACCCAAATTCCCTGCAAAAACATCTAAATCTCCGTCATTATCTATATCTCCAACTGTCAAATTATTCCACCACCCTTTAAGTTTTGTCAAGTCCGCTTCTGCGAATTTTTTATAATCATTGTACAAAATTTTGATACCGCCCCACTCCGTTGCAATAACCAAATCTTTAATTTCATCACCGTTCATATCCGCCCATTCTGCATCTCGTACAAAACCAATTCGGTTCAAACCAGATAACCATTTTTCGCTGACATTGGTGAAGTTGCCCTTCCCATCATTTTCTAATAAAAAACTCTCTGGAATAACGCCATAATCCCAAGGTGTCGCTCGACCTCCGAAGAACAAATCAATATCCCCATCATTGTCCATGTCTTCTGCCAAAACGCAAGATGCAGTGGTATGAATCCCATCAAAAGCTTCAACTTGACGAGTTAAATTTCCTTGATTGTTTTTGTAAAGAATTGGCTTTGTAAATTCACTATTTAGTCGGTACTCATTACCGCCTGTTGCTATGATTAATTCTTTAAAATTATCACCGTCCAAATCTGCGAAAACAGCATCAACTTCTTCGTAGATAGTGTCTTTTGCCGTTCCTTGAAGTGTGCTTTCTGCAAAAGTTCCGTCTAATTGTTGGAGGTAAAGTTTATTGCGTTTACGTTTTGAAGAACCCATAAAAAAGTCTTGTAATCCATCATTATTAATATCCGCAACTGCTAATGCTGGCCCATCTGTGGAGTTACTAAAAGGGATCAGCGGCTCTCGATTAAATTCTACAAAAGGATTTTCTTTATGCTTGTGTGAAGTACCAACAGCTTCGGTAATGTCTGCTAATTCTATTTCTTCAACTGGATTTGTATAAATGTGTTTTGGAAGATTTGTCGCATATTCAAATACGAGACTATTGCCCTCGGTATATTTTTTTGTTTCTACCTCGCCTGTATTCCAAATTAATTTCACGGAATCCAGATTAGCTTTTGGGATAATAATTTGAGACAACATCGCCGACTGAAAACCTCTGGTAGAATAGTATTCTTGAACATGCGCTTGTCCATTGTAATAGGAAATAATCTTAGAGCCAATCCCATCTGGGTTCGCTTTATTTCCTTTTAATTTGATGCGAACGCTTTCATTCTTTTTTAGATTATTTTCATATAAATATGCTTTTTGATTGATGTTGTTACAAATCAAATCATAGTCTCCATCGTTATCAAAATCTGCATAAGCCGCGCTGTTAGAATAACTAGTTTCTTGGTTTTGAATATTATCTTTTTGATCCGAAAATTTATTCGCTTTGTTTCCTAAGTAGAATTTATTTGGGAGTTTAATTTCTGGTATTCTTTCCAATGCACTTAGGTCGGTTTTTTCTAAATGGTTTGTCTGAATTTTGAATTGAATTTCATGACCAGAGATAAAATTGATGTAGTCAATATCATTCATTCGTTTTGGGATGCCATTTGATATAAATAAATCTTTTTGACCATCCATATCAAAATCAAAAAGCAAAGGCGACCATGACCAATCCGTTGCATGAACACCCGCATAAGTTGCTATTTCTTTGAACGTACCGTTTCCTTGATTAAGTTGTAGCGCGTTTTTGGCGTATTGATGGTTATACCCATAACCTAATTTAAAATTGAAAATATCCAGCGCATCCTCCCCTTCCGAAGATTTTAAAATAACAGGATCTTCAGGTAACATGTCCAGCGAGATGATATCTTGATATCCATCTGTATTCACATCTGCGATATCAATTCCCATAGAGAAACGACTGGTGTGTTTTAATTGGCTTTCTGCCTTATCGATGAACGTGCCGTCACCTTGATTAATGTAGAGATAATCGTTTTCGTGAAAGTCATTTCCGACATAAATATCAGGGTAGCCATCATTATTTAAATCACCGAATGCTAATCCGAGTCCATAACCAATCACACTACTATGAATGCCTGACTCCTTCGTGACATCTACAAATTTGTTGTTATCATTTCGGTATAATCTGTCGCCAGACTTTTCATTGTAAGTATTCAAAAACTCCTTTCTCTGTCCAAATGTGCCATTGTGGTGCAGAGAATGATTCATTAAAAAAAGGTCTAAATCTCCATCCAAGTCATAATCAAAAAAGCCTGCTTGGGTGCTGAACCCTTTGAAGTTTAGTCCATGTTTTTCAGCTTCTTCTTTGTATCGAGGATTATTATTTTCATCTAATCCTTGACAGATGAATAGTTTATTATTAGAATCCAATTCTTGATAATCTCCTACTTGTGAAATGTAAATATCTAAAAATCCATCTTGATTAATATCTGCCAATGCGACGCCTGTTGTCCAACTTTTTTCTCCACCATCCACTTTTGCAGTCTCACTAATGTCCTCAAATTTCAGATTGCCTTTATTGATGTAAACTGCTTCTTTTTCCAAGTTGGAAGAAAAGACAATATCAATCAAATCATCATTATTCAAATCACCAACAGCGACACCGCCGCCGTTGTAGTAATACATGTAATTGAAAATGTTTAATTCGATTTGAATAGGTAAGTCATTGGAAAAATTAATGTTGGATTGCTCAGGGGAAACGACAGAAAACAAGTATTCCTTATGGAGGTCATCTTGGCAACTGGACACAAGTAGTAGTACCAGCAATGTGAAAAGTGTAGTAGGCTTTCTCAAAAACATTATCGAATTTTAACCTGCTGAAGTAAAAACTTCGTCTTTGTAAAGGTGGAAGAAAAGGGAATAGAGATGCGTAAAATAAAAACAACTTCATCATGGCTGAAAAACCCACAATGAAGTTGTTTTAGACTAAGTATTTAGATTACTAAGTAATCAGATTATAGATACTTATTAAGGAATGGTTCAAAAATAAATTTACATTCCTTTGCTTGTTCTTTTTCTCTTCTGCTGCGTTGAAAAGCCTCGTAGATGCCTTGCATCGCCTACGTTTTTCGCCTTGCAGAAGAAAAAAATAACTGCCCATAGAAACGCAATTTATTCCTGAACCATTCCTAACCAAGGTTTAGTACCCTGGGTTTTGAGTCAAGTTTGGATTTGAAGCCAATGAACC
>CALLVG010000251.1 GCA_938010715.1 uncultured Saprospiraceae bacterium | reverse complement strand
GGCCTTTTGCTTTTGCCATCGAAGCACGAGTTTTACGCTTTGGTTTGTATGGCAAATAAATATCTTCCAACTCAGTAGAATCCCAAGTGGATTCGATTTTCTTTTTAAGTTCGGGGGTGAGGAGGCCTTGTTCCTCTATGGTTTTTAGAATCGTTTCTTTACGTTTTTCGATTTCTTTCAGTCGATTCCATTCTTTTTGAATATCGGCAATTTGAACCTCATCCAACGAACCGGTCGCCTCTTTTCGGTAACGTGCAATAAAAGGGATGGTCGCCCCCTCTTCCAATAAATCAATGGTTTTGGAAACTTTTTGCTCTGAAATACTTGTTTTTTGGGCGATAAGCCTCGAAAATGTGTTGCTCATAGATATTTAAAATTCTTTGAGGCAAAGTTAAAAAGTGAAGCTAAAGAATCTAAGGGAATGGTATAAAATCAAGCTGAACATAAATTAAAGTTGAATCGTTCGTACCGACAGATTAGACTTTAAGGAATGGTTCAGAAATAAATTGCGTTTCTATGGGCCGTTATTCTTTTCTTCTGCAAGGCGAAAAACGTAGGCGATGCAACGCATCTACGAGGCTTTTCAACGCAGCAGAAGGGAAAAAGAACATGCAAAGGAATGTAAATTTATTTTTGAACCATTCCCAAGATGTTTCGATTTCAATTTCAAGAAAATTAAACTTGATAATAAATAGTTAAAATTGAGGCGAAAAAAAATCTAAAAAAAATAGACTATTGACCCTTTCAAGGAGCATCAAAATTTAATACGGTGTATTGGTGATTTGATAAAATTTAAAAAAATAATATTTGTTATAATCATCTATTTCCTTGACTGAATGTTTCTTTTGTTCTATGTTTGCATTCGACTTACGTACTTTTATCTACCCACATACGCATGTCATGAACAGTTTTTGTTTATAAAAATTTGTTCAAAGAGAACTCTCCAAAGAAGAAATCCATACAAAAGAAGTCTATTTTTTTTAAGCATCGGTGCAACAGTTAACATAGAACTGTCTATCCGGTTGCGCCCATGTACACATATACCAAAAATAAATATTATGAAACTGCTCTGGTCTGCAGTCGCTATCATCTTTATGATGACTGGATTGCCCCAAACAGCGGAGGCAAGTATTAATTACGAAGAAACTGCAAGTTCCAAATATGATGCGATGGCGGTCAAACGCCGACTCGAACGTATGGAAAGCATCGTTGACGTAAAGTTCACTCCTGAAGTTGAACAATACATCCGAGGCTATCTTACGGCTGGAATACGAGGTTCTGAAATAATGCTTGGTTACGGAAAAGTTTATTTTCCAGTAATCGAATATACTTTGCAAATGCAAGATCTTCCCGAAGATCTTAAATATGTAACCGTCATTGAGTCCAATTTACGTCCCTATGCGGTATCTATTGCAGGTGCTGCTGGAATGTGGCAAATTATGCCTGAAACGGCTAAGTTGTTCGGACTTCAAATCGACGAATACATCGACGAACGCAGAGACCCTGTCAAGTCATCACAGGTTGCACTTAATTATTTAGGCTACTTACATGATGAATTTGGATCTTGGGAATTAGCACTCGCCGCTTACAACTGCGGCCCAAGTCGTTTGAAAAAAATTATCAGACGTGCAGGCACAAGAGATTTCTGGGAATTGCAACCATACTTGCCACAAGAAACAGCGAATTATATTCCTAAATTCATTGCGGCATCCTACATGATGAAGTATCACTTTTATCATGGATTGGTTCCTAAGTTGAAAGATCCAACGATGCTCAACACTTCAGCGGTAAGTGTTTTTGAAAGAACGACTTTCAACGAAATTGAACAGGTTACAAACACGAAATACAAATTGATTCGAAAGTTGAATTCGATGTATTTTACAGGAGTTGTCCCTCCAAGTGAAAATGGACATTACGTAATTTTACCAAAAGTAGCTTCTCGAAAATTGAGTGCGCATGTCAACAAGCGTTGCAATGATAATTTGCCGGGCGTGGTGCGGATTTTTACTTATACGGTAAAAAAAGGAGATGTACTCTCTAATATTGCAAAACAATTTAATTGTACGGTTCACGATATTCTGAGTTGGAATAGACTGCCGTCAGATAGGATTTTTATAGGTCAAAAAATCACTTTAAAAGTGGTGATCAATAACGCGTAATTTTTTTTTAATTTTATAAACCTAAAGCTTAGAGCATAGAATTAGATGCTCCAAAAATTGTGATAGGTAATTGAGTAAAAAAAACTCATTTTAACTATCCCTCAGCATAATCATGAATAAACAATCACCCATGTTTGAGGCTACCCAAGAGGTAGCCTCTTTTTTTTGCAAAAATTAAAGCACTCCCAACTTCACCAACTCCTTCTTCAAAGAAGCGCCATCCTTAAAGTGAATCGCTCGAATGCCACAAGCCTCTGCGCCTTTCACATTTTTCAAAGAATCATCAATGAATAGCGCGGTGCTCTTTTTAATTTTATATCGTTTGAGCATCAATTTATAAATCTTCGGATCAGGTTTAATGAGTTTCTCTTCGCCCGAAACCAAGATGCCTTCAAAGTATTTCAAAAAGTAATAATCGCGTTGTGCAACTGGAAAT
>CALLVG010000250.1 GCA_938010715.1 uncultured Saprospiraceae bacterium | reverse complement strand
GTTCCAAAAATTGTTTTGGATGCAAATTATTCAACTGCGCCTTTAATTGTTGCCACTTTGGCGTTTTACAGGAATTATCCATTTTTAATTAAAATTAAAATGAGAAACTAACCACAAGGTAAAACTTGAAATTCGGATATCCCCCTTTGGAGGGGGTGCCCTTTAGGGTGGGGTGGACAATTCCACCTCCGGTCTATCGACCACCTCCTCTAAAGGAGGACAAGTAACTCTTGAAATCATATTCCAAATATTAAACGTTCAGCAATAAAAATAGATTATTTGTCAATAGGATCATAAATTCTTATAATTGTAGCATGATAAATCGAAACAGTGAAAATTCGGTAATGGATGATGCATTGGTGGAAAAATTGGAACGAATCGCTTTTATTTTAAAAACTATTGCGCACCCAATCCGCCTCGGAATTGTTCATTTATTGGAACAACACCCTCGGCTTTCTGTTGGAAACATTTGCGAAATGTTGGGAACGGAACAATCACTTACCTCCCATCATTTGAGCAATATGAAAGATAAAGGCATTCTCAGCGTCAAGCGCGAAGGACGAAGTATGTTTTATTCTTTGAAAGAAAAAGATGTTTCTCTGATCATCGAATGTTTGGAAAATTGTCAATGTAATATGTAATCCCCTCCATGCTAAAAGTATTCGGAATCAGACATCACGGGCCGGGATCTTCTCGGAGTTTAGAACAAGCGTTGGAGCAATTTCAACCCGATGTTATTTTGATTGAATCGCCTGCCGATGCCGAATCAGCCCTTCAATATGCCGCCGATCCAGAAATAAAATTACCCGTTGCTATCTTGGTTTATAATCCCAATGATTTGAATCAGGCTTCCTATCTCCCTTATGCTGCTTTTTCCCCTGAATGGGTGACCATGCAGTTTGGTTTTAAAAATGAGATACCGATGAAGTTCATGGATTTGCCGTTAGGTTATCATTTTAGTGAGCAAGAATCAGCGCAAAAAATCATTTTCGATTTTGATAAAAAAGGAAAAGAGGATGCGCATGTCCACCGTGATCCACTCGGAAAAATGGCAACTCTTGCTGGCTATTCTGACAGCGAACGATGGTGGGAAACGACTTTCGAACAACAGTTCAATCCAACCGAAATTTTCGAACAAATAGAAGAAATGATCACCGCGCTCCGCGAAGCCCAACCCGATGATCGTACCGATACTTTGCGCCGAGAGGCGTTTATGCGGATCACTTTGCGACAAGCAATCAAAGATGGTTTTGAAAAAATAGCGGTCGTCTGCGGTGCATGGCACGTGCCTGCAATCACAGAATTTCAAAAATATAAACAGTCTGCTGACAAAGCTTTTTTGAAAGGTCATAAAAAGATAAAAACCAAAGCCACTTGGATTCCCTGGTCTTACGAACGGTTAGCATTCGAAAGTGGATATGGGGCAGGCGTAAAATCTCCAGCATGGTACGATTTGCTTTTTCATCATAAAAAAAACGCGACAATTTATTGGATGTCGAAAGTGTCTGAATTATTGCGAGCAGAAGGAATTGATGCGTCAGCAGCGCATGCGGTGGAAGCGGTTCGTTTGGCAGAAACATTGGCGACGATTAGAAATTTGCAAATTCCAGGCATCTTAGAATTGAAAGAAGCAGCCATGACTGTTTTTGGAAATGGAAGTGCAGAAACACTTTCATGGATAGAACGAAAGCTCGTCATCGGCGAACGATACGGCGAAGTGCCTGATTCGATCCCGATGATTCCGTTGCAAAAAGATTTGGAAAAATCTATCAAAAGTGCGCGTCTGACCAAAGAGCGCAACAGTTTAGAAAAAGTAGAAAAGAAACTCGACCTCCGTAAGAAAACCAATCTTGATGCCAGCCGACTGATTCATCGATTGAATATTTTGGATATTCCGTGGGGTTCACTTTTGGAAGGTTCTGAATTTGCAACAGGTAGTTTTTCTGAACATTGGAAATTGAAATGGGTTCCTGACTTTGCCATCAAAATCATTGAGGCAGGCATGTGGGGAAATACCGTTCCAGAAGCTGCTTCTCGCAAATTGGTTGAAAAAGCAAAAGAAACGACTGAATTGTCGCCACTTGCTGCGCAGGTTGCTTCCAGTTTATTGGCAGATTTGCCAGCAGCGATTCCCTTTTTAATCAAACGCTTGCGCGAAATTTCAACCCTTACCAATGATGCCCTTCACCTTATGGATTCGTTGCCATCGTTGGTTCGGATACTTCGATATGGCAATGTGCGTAAAACTGATACTGAGCAAGTTCGAACGGTGGTTGAGGAATTTATTCCACGACTTTGCATCGGGCTGACTACCTCCTGTGTTTCGCTTGACGAAGAAAATTCAAAGGGTGTTTTTGAAAAAATTATCTCTGCCAATCATGCTATTTCTATTTTAGGAAATGCAGGTTTACAAACAAGTTGGAATACCGCTTTAAAGCAAATGGTTTTGCATCCAGCAATTCATCCAATTTTGAAAGGAGCATGTACGCGTATCCTTTTTGAGAAACAATTGTATGATGTAAAAGCGACCGCAACACAAATGCACTATGCCCTTTCGATGGCCAATGATGCGACCGAAAGTGCCACTTGGCTCGAAGGTTTTTTGCACGGCAGTGGACTTTTATTAATTCACAATCCTTCTTTGTGGAAAATCTTGGATGAATGGGTTGATGAAATTAGCATGAGTAATTTCAAAGAAATTATTCCACTTTTGCGCCGTACTTTTTCAAAGTTTCCAGGAGCCGAACGTGAGAAAATGCTTCAATTGGCAAAGCGCATTTTTACACCTAAAAAATTAAAGACACCTGCAAAGGCTTCGGCAAAAGAAGTTGAGCAATTTTTGCCGACGATTCGGTTGTTGCTTTCATAAATTTTATCTGAATCAGGATTCTCAGAATTAGAGCGAAGTCAACTCAACAAAACGAAGATGAATCTTAATTAAATGTTTCATTAAAATCCGTTTAAATCCTTGTTAAATCCGTGCAATCCGTGTCCTATTAAATCGCTCTGTGAAAAAAATTCACAACAATCCACGTGCATCTGCGTGCATCTAAATCGCTCCTGCAGGTCGCTCAAGAATCACTCCCCACAAACCGAACTCGTATGATCCGCCACAATCATCCACTTCCCTTTTTTCTTTTTCCAAATCAACATAAAGTGGCCGTTGGGATGATCGTTTGCACGTTCGAGTTCCCATTTACCAACAATCATAGCCGTTTTTCTACTTAACTTTTCTTTTGATTTTAAAGTAAAAGTCAACTTACCCATCGCTGCTTTATCTGGGTAACCTTTTTTATAATTATCTAAAGTGGCTTGCCAGCCGAAGGTCAAACCGCTTGCGCCACCAAATTGCAGTTTATCCGATTTCCAATAAGCTTTCATAAAAGCATCGATATCACCTCGGTTCCAATCATTGGCTTGCTGCTGAAGTATTTTTTCTATTTTGACTAAATCTTTGTTTTGTGCAAAACTCGAAACCGCAAAAAACAGAGCTGCACTTAAAATAACACTACGAAGTTTAAACATTCTCCAATTATTCATCTTGTATTTTTTAATTCTGTACTGGACAAAAGTAAAATCGGAGGTTTACTAAACTTAATTTCTGAACTACTTCAAGGATAAATTCTTTGAAATTCTTGATTTAGTAAAATTGAAATAATAAAGTTTCGAAATTGAAGTGCGTTATTTTTTCATTAGACGAGGCAAAAAACGCAGACAATGCCTAAGCATTGGTGAGTATTTTTAATGCGTGTCCCGATTTTAATCGGGGAAGTATAATGGAAAAAGAACCGCTTCAAATCGAAAGGTTGTTTTTTCGGTTTTACT
>CALLVG010000249.1 GCA_938010715.1 uncultured Saprospiraceae bacterium | reverse complement strand
TATATTTTTCCAATCACGTATCCTGACACAGCGATTATCGCCTCACGAGTAGCCGAAATATTAGAAGATCGCATGTTGATGGAAATCGCTATCTTTTCAGAAAAACACCAGCGAATTGCGGCATTGAGTAAGCAACATATTATTCCGTATAATTACGCTGAGTTGCAAAAAGTACCTTTGCCAAAAACATGGATCAGTGGTGTTCACGAAATAGAAAATAATCCGTGAAATCCGTGTAAATCCGTGGCTGAATTTATAAAACCAACAAATGAATTTCGAATATACAGAACGCTCGCTTGACTATCAAAAACGAGTAGATGACTTCATGCAAGCGCATGTTTTTCCGATTGAAAAAGAAGTGGCTGCCTTTCGGCAAAACAACTTGTGGCAACACCACGAGAGTTTAGAAAAACTGAAAATTTTGGCGAAAGCCGAAGGATTATGGAATCTTTTTCTTCCTAAAAATTATGGTGAATTAAGTCCTGGACTTTCCAATTTGGAATATGCTCCACTTGCCGAATTAATGGGACGCATTACATGGTCATCTGAACTTTTCAACTGTTCCGCGCCCGATACGGGCAACATGGAAGTGTTAGCAAAGTATGGCTCAAAAGAACATCAAGAAAAATACCTCACGCGATTGATGCAAGGCGAAATCCGTTCTGCATTTTTAATGACAGAACCGGAAGTTGCTTCCTCCGATGCGACCAATATCGAAACCTCGATTGTTCGGGATGGCGACGAGTATGTTATTAATGGTAAAAAATGGTGGTCATCTGGCGCAATGAATCCAAGTTGTGAGATTTTTATTGTGATGGGAAAAACGGATTTTGAAGCACAACGACATGTGCAGCAAAGTATGGTTTTGGTACCAAAAGATACGCCCGGTGTAACTATCCTTCGTCCGATGCAAGTGTTTGGAAATTTAGATTCACCAGAAGGTCATGCCGAAATTGAATTGAAAAATGTACGTGTTCCCGCTGAAAATCTGATTTTGGGAGAGGGTAGAGGTTTCGAAATTGCTCAAGGTCGATTGGGGCCAGGACGAATTCATCACTGCATGCGCCTCATCGGAATGGCGCAACGTGCATTGGATTTAATGTGCAAACGAGTAGCCGAGCGAGAAGCATTCGGCAGGTTGATAAAAGACTTTAGTAGCATCCGACAAGAGATTGCAAAATCTGCTTGCGAGTTAAAACAGGCACGTTTGTTAACTTTAGCGGCAGCTGATAAAATAGATCGAAAAGGCGTTCGCGAAGCAAAAGATTTGATTTCAATGATAAAAATTACCGTGCCTCAAATGACCTGTAATGTGGTCGATCGATCGATTCAAGCGTACGGTGGAATGGGCGTTAGTCAAGACACGCCACTCGCTGGTTTTTGGATTTATGCTCGAACGCTTCGTTTGGCCGATGGGCCGGATGAGGTGCATATGTATCAGTTGGGCAGGAATACGGTGAAGGAGGTGCTTCGTAATATTTAAAGTTGATGGTGGCACGACTCTAAGTCGTCCCACTATTTAGGGAGACATCAAGACTTAAAAAACAAAAAATGAATAAACAACTCATACTTTCAAAACGACCAATCGGAATGCCAGAAGCAGACACTTGGACGTTACAAACCAATCCAATCCCAGAAGCAAAGGATGGAGAAATTTTAATAAAAACACATTATGTATCACTCGATCCTGCTATGCGTGGCTGGATGAATGATGCGAAATCCTACATTCCACCAGTTCAAATTGGAGAAGTGATGCGCGCTGGAAATATTGGCGAAGTCGTAAAATCAAATCATCCAAAATTTGAAGTAGGAGACATCGTAACAGGTTGGGGCGGCGTGCAACAATATGTCGCTACTGATGGAAAAGGATTTTATAAAGTGGATACTAAATTGGCGCCGATGCCTACCTACATTGGTACATTGGGTATGCCTGGGATGACAGCCTATTTTGGAATTTTAGAAGTTGGAAAAATCAAAGAAGGCGATACGGTTTTGATTTCAGGAGCAGCAGGTGCGGTTGGAGGTATTGCAGGGCAAATCGCAAAAATCAAAGGTTGCAGAGTGATAGGAATCGCAGGTGGTCCAGAGAAGTGCCGACACCTTGTTGAGGATTTGGGTTTCGATGGAGCGATTGATTATAAAAATGAAAACATCTATGCTGGCATCAAACAACATTGTCCAAAAGGAATCGATGTTTATTTTGATAATGTTGGAGGTGAAATTTTAGATGCCGCATTGGCTCGTTTACGAATGCATGCACGAATTGTAATTTGCGGAGCCATCTCTCAATACAATAATACGGGTGCTATTAACGGCCCAAAAAACTATCTTTCCTTACTTGTCAACCGCGCAACAATGCAGGGCATGGTCGTCATGGATTATGCACCAAAATATAAAGAAGCTGCTCAAAATATGGGCATGTGGATGATGGAAGGAAAACTGAAAAGCCGAGAAGATATTTATGAAGGCATCGAGAATTTCTACGAAACTTTTCAACGTCTTTTTACTGGTGAAAAAAAGGGGAAGCTGGTCTTGAAAGTGATTGAATAGATGTAAGACCGCTTCGCTATTAGATACAAGACATAAGACTAAAAGGGGCTGCACTCGTCGCTTTGGAAGTCTTGCATCTAACAGTCCGCCGAAGGCAGGACGGTCTAAAATCTAACAGCGAAGC
>CALLVG010000248.1 GCA_938010715.1 uncultured Saprospiraceae bacterium | reverse complement strand
ACATTATAAAGATTTTCGGGAGCGGATTAAGATTAATGGCAAGCTGATTTCTAAAAAATATATCATTGATTTTGTTGAGCAAAACAAAACTGCTTTTGACAAAATCAAACCTTCGTTTTTTGAATGGACGGTTGGTTTGGCATTCGATTATTTTGCGAATCAAAAAGTCGATATTGCAATCATTGAAGTGGGACTCGGTGGTCGTTTGGATTCGACGAATGTCATCACTCCCCTGCTCAGCGTGATTACGAATATTAGTTTTGACCATGTACAGTTTTTGGGAGATACTTTGCCATTGATTGCAGGTGAAAAAGCGGGTATTATCAAAAAAGAAATTCCAATTATCATTGGTGAAACGCATAAAGAAACGGCACCTGTTTTCAAGCAAACTGCCACGAAGCAAAACGCCCCTATCCTATTCGCTGACAAGCAGTTGAAAATTGACAGAAAAAAGATTTTGCCTAATCATCAAGTATTCGATATTTCAAAAGGTAAAAAACTGATATTCAATGATTTAGAGCTAAATCTCATTGGTGATTATCAGCAAAAAAACCTTATAACAGCGCTAACTGCTTTGCTCAATTTATCTCCTGTTTTTCCTGATTTTATTTTAGATAAAGACTTACTAAAAGCTGGTTTGAAAGATTTGCAAAAACGAACTCGAATGATGGGTCGTTGGCAAAAATTAGGCGAAAAACCACTCATCATCGCCGATAGTGGTCACAACGAAGGTGGTCTCAAATTGACCATGAATCAATTGGACAATATTTCTTATAAAAAACTTCACTTCGTACTTGGTGCGGTGAATGATAAGAATATTTCTAAAATGCTTTCCATGCTTCCGAAAGAAGCGAAGTATTATTTTGCAAAAGCGAATATTCCTCGTGGTTTGGAGGCTGATTTATTGAAAAAAGAGGCAGATACTTTTGGGTTGAAAGGAAGGACTTATTCTTCTGTTCGGAATGCTTTGCGGGCGGCAAAACGTGGGGCTGATGTGGATGATATGATTTTTATTGGAGGGAGTACTTTTGTGGTGGCTGAAGCGATTTAGCAGAGCAACTTGGTTGGGACACAGAGATTCGCGGAGAAGCACAGAGGTTCACAGAGATTGAACGCAAAGACAGAAAGGCGCAAAAGAGTGATTCAAATTTCAACTAAATTTGCTCGTGTGGTTCTCTGAACCATCACGTTTTTTATCAAATCTCCAGATTTGAGAAATTGTTATTCCATCCTTTTCCATACATCTGAATTCCGCAAATCTGGAGATTTGCATTCATTCGTGACTGTTCAGAGAACAGCACGAGCAAATTCATTTTGAATTTTAAGCATATCATAAGATAACTAATTGGTCACCCACCCTGATCCAGATAGAACCAAATTTCTTTGCGCCTTTGCGCCTTTGCGTCCATAAAAGAGATTATATTTGCGAAAGAAAATCAACGCTAATGCAGATTCTAACAAACCGACAAGTCGAGCAAAAGATAAAAAGACTCTCCTACGAGATTCTTGAAAATAACTATCAAGAGAAGGAAATCATATTGGCAGGCATCAATAATAATGGGTTGAATTTTGCAAAACTTTTGGAAAATCAGTTGAGCAAATTATCAGAAATCAAGTTTACTTTGACGCGTGTTTTGCTCAATCCAGCTAAGCCTTTAGACTCTGAAATCAGTTTAGAATTACCTGCAAAGGATGTGAAAAATAAAGTTATCATCATCGTTGATGATGTGGCAAATACTGGCCGGACGCTTTTCTACGCGACTAAACCACTCTTCAATACGCTTCCTAAAAAAATCGAAATTGCCGTCCTCGTGGAACGTCATCACAAGTCCTTTCCAATGAAGGTTGATTATGTTGGCCTCTCGCTCGCTACGACATTAAAGGAAAACATTGATGTCCAAATCCCAAAGAAAAAAACAGATTGGGGCGTTTTCATGAGTTAACGTCAAATCAAAATCTTCGCCCACTAACTTCTACCAAAATCAATCTCTGGTTTAACAAAATCTTTGTAGCCACACCCCACTTATTTCGTCTCAACTATTGACGAAATCATTTCAATAAAAGCCATTTTCGTAAAATAAGAAAACATGAAATTTAGATATTTCTTAGCGTTGACTACAATCATTGGGTATTTAATCTACCTATCCAAGTTAAAACCTACCAATAAAAAGAGTACCAACGAAGAAGCAGATAATGAAGCAGAAGAAGCTGTTATTATTGAACAAGAACTAATTTCCTACACCGCAGGTCCGTGCAGAGGGCGTTGCAAAATTTTTGACCTGAAAATATTCGATTCAGGTAAGGTGGAATTAAATTCGGTCAAAAATGTTGGCCAACCAGGGTTGCACACTTTCAATATTTCGGAAGCACAAGTGCAGGAATTAAAATCAATAATTGAGAAAGAAAGTTTCTCATCATTGAAAACCGAATACTTAATCAAAGGAAACAAAGGAAGCCAAAGACATGAGATTACAATCGATGGCAAATCGACCATCTTTCATAAGAAAAAAGCACCAAAAAAATTGATGAATATTAAGGCTGCTTTAGACAAATTGGTTTCACTTGAAAATCAATAATTCTAACCGATTTTAGAAGTTGGTTGAATTATTTTGAATCGATATTTTTCTTCATTTTCTCCTCAACAAAAGCGATAATTTTTTCTAATTCACTACTTTGAAATGCACTCCAATGGGGTCGTTTTCGAAACCAAGTCATTTGCCGTTTGGCATATCGACGAGAGTTTTGTTTAATCATTTCTATAGCTTTTTCTAAAGTCCAATTTTTATCAAAAAACTGCATAAGTTCCTGATAACCAACCGTTTGAAGTGAAGTCAAATCCTTAAAAGGATGTAAACCTTTCGCTTCTTCGAGCAAACCATTTTCCATCATTAAATCGACTCGGTGGTTGATTCTTTCGTATAATTTTTCACGTGGCATTTCTAACAAAACGTAAATCGGCGTAAAAGGTCGAGCCGATTTTTCCTGATTCAAAAAACTGGAAAACGGTTGTCCACTCACTCGAATCACAGACAGCGCACGTATCAATCGCACTGGATTATTTTTATCCACCACTTCAAAATATTGAGGGTCTTTTT
>CALLVG010000247.1 GCA_938010715.1 uncultured Saprospiraceae bacterium | reverse complement strand
GCTCCGACTTTTGTGTCATCGTTCGTTGGTGGGCCGACCTTCAATTTCTTTGCTCGTTCTACGAAGTCTTTTTTGAATTTTTCATAAAGTGGTTTTTCAACCAAAATACGCGAACCACACAAACAAATCTGCCCCTGATTTGCAAAAGAAGAACGCACTGTGGTATCCAACATCAAGTCATAATCGCAATCTGCAAAAATGACATTCGGGTTTTTTCCACCCATTTCCAACGAAATTTTTTTAAACATTGGAGCAGCGACACTTGCTATTTCTCGACCAACGCGCGTACTTCCTGTGAATGAAATTGCTTTGATTCCGGGATGCTTTGTCATGTTTGCGCCGACGTTGAGACCATCACCATGAAGGATATTTAAAACACCTTTAGGCAAACCTGCTTCGATACAAATTTTAGAAAAAAGATAAGCGGTCATCGGTGTTACTTCCGATGGTTTTGCGATGACGGTATTGCCTGCTGCCAAGGCAGGAGCAATTTTCCAAGTGAATAAGTAGAGCGGCAAATTCCACGGAGAAATCGTTCCTACTACTCCAATCGGACTACGCAACGTATAATTAATCGCATCCGCCATCTCATGTGATTCTGACGAAAATTGAGTGACCGCTTGCGCGAAAAATCGAATATTAGAAGACGCTCTTGGAATATCAACCTTGCGCGCGAGCCATATCGGCTTTCCATTGTCGAGTGATTCGGCGCGGGCTAATGCTTCCTGTTTTTCATCAATGAGATCAGCGATTTTTGTCAGAATTTGACTTCGCTCATTCACTGGCATATTTGCCCAGCCTTCAAAAGCTGCATGAGCGGCTTGGTAGGCAAATTCTACTTCCTCAGCACTTGAAGCAGGTACTTGTGCATAGACACTTCCTTTAGATGGATCGAATAAATCCAAGTATTTTCCAGAGGTAGGCGCCGTTAATTCACCGTTGATAAAATTTGCTAATTTCATTTCTAATGATAAGTTTCTCCTTTCTCCGCCATGGCAATCAAAGAAGCAGGTGGCGCAAATCGAACGCCGTATTTATCTTTCAATTCATTCATTCGATTGACGACATTTTGGACACCCATCGTATCCATATGTCTGAACGGACCGCCTGTAAATGGCAAATACCCCATACCGAAAACAGCACCTAAATCCCCATCTGTTGGATTGGCAATAATGCCATCGTCAAGGCAACTAATCGCTTCTTTCAAAAGCAACATGACTGCTCTATCTTGAATTTCTTCAGCTGGTAATGTTTGCTTACCATCACCTTTGAAATATTTATAAGCAGAAGCATCGACGCCCGATTTTTTACCTTTTGAATCATAAGTGAAAAATCCTTTTTTATTTTTCTTTCCTTTTCTACCGTCAGCATTCATTCTTATCACGGCATCGTTGACGGTCATGCCTTCTTTCGCGGAAGCGAAATCACTAAAACTCTCCGTCACATGCGCCACGATGTCCAAGCCAACTTCTTCTGCTAAAGTGATTGGTCCAACCGGAAATCCTTTTTTCAAAAGTGTTTTATCGACAGTATCAATGCTTAAACCTTCGTCAATCATCGTCAGACATTCGTTGGAGTAAGGTGCCAAAATTCGATTGACATAAAACCCTGGGCCATCCTTGACGACGATGCAAGTTTTGCCTTGTTTGATGCCCATGTCATAACAAGAAGCAATCACCCAATCAGCCGTTTTATCTGTTTTTACAATTTCCAAAAGTGGCATTTTCGGTACTGGCGAGAAGTAGTGCATGCCAATTACGTTCTCTGGTTTCTTGGCATGTTCCATCATTTCGGTAACGGAAAGAGAAGAAGTATTGGTTGCAAAAATCACATCTTCTTTTCCATGTTTTTCTACATCGCCGATGATGATTTTTTTCAATGACATTTTTTCTAAAACGGCTTCGATGACGACGTCTGCGTTTTGGAAATTATCGTAAGTCAGTTGCCCATTCACGTTGCCGATTTGTTTTTCGGCAGCGACTTTTGTGATAGAACGTCTTTTCAATTTCTTGGCAATGCTTTTCCAAATTTGTTGGTAAGCACTGGTCAACATTTCTTGATTAATATCTTTCAAAAGAACATTGATGCCTTTTGTTGCACTTACTTCTGCGATACCAGCTCCCATGAAACCTGCGCCAATCATACCGAGTGTTTCGAGTGGTTTAGCACCTTCGTATGGATTTTTTTTATTGTCGGTCATGCCGAAAAATATCGCTCTCAACGCTTTACTTTCTGGCGTCAACATCAACTTTTCAAACAGTTCTAATTCCTTTTCAAAACCAGCTTTTTTACCTTTTCGAATCCCCGTTTCTACACAATCAATAATGGCTGGAATGGCTGGGTAATTGCCTTGCGATTTTTTCATTGCCATCTTTTTAGCTTGACTAAAAAGGATACCTCTTCCCAAACTACTTTCGAGTGCCTTTTCGGCAAACGTCAATTTTGATTTTCTTTGGATTGGCTTTTTGAGCAAACGTTTTGCCATCATGATAGCCGCTTGTTCTAACTTGCCTTCGTCGGTCAATTCATCAACCAATCCCCATTTTTTTAGACGGTATGCGTCAATTTGTTTTCCAGTTAGCATCATATCCAATGCTTTTTGGATTCCTATCAAACGAGGTAGTCTTTGCGTTCCACCTCCGCCAGGAAGAATACCGAGCTGTACTTCTGGTAAACCCATTTTTGTGCGTGGAGATTTGGTTGCAATACGCGCATGACAAGCCAATGAAAGTTCCGTTCCTAAACCAACTGCTGCGCCGTTGATAGCTGCTACAAACGGTTTTTTAGAAGCTTCAATCTCATCCAAAGTATCATGCCCTTTCTTTTGAATTGGCCGGAAGTCCCCTTCTTTTTCAATTGCAAAAGCTTTGATATCTGCACCTGCCATAAAATCAGGTTTTCCACTTATCAACACGACAGCGTGAATGTTATCATCTTGTTGAATTCGATTTTTCAATTCATCGAAAAGGCCAATTACTTCTGGCGAAACGATGTTCATCGATTCGAATTGATGATCGATTGTGCAGATAGCAATGTGGTCTTTGACTTCTATTTGTATAAAATCTGAGAGTTGCATTTTTCTGTTTTACGTAATGCGGAGCATTGCTCCGCAAAGATATTTTTAACAAAAGCGACATTCGCGGAATACCATTCCGCGTTACGTTTTTGGGAAGGCTAAGGTAACTATTAGATTGAAAAATCATTTATTCACACTTTGCTTATGTTTAAGTTCCGTAAATTTACGACTCGTAAGCATTTCAAGTTAAAAAAAACAAAGATTCATGGCAGTCATCTCGCTTGAAGGAATGAAATTTTACGCTTATCACGGATATTATCCCGAGGAACGTATCATTGGTGGAGAATACTTGGTTGATGTGCACATAAGTACCAATACACATCAGGCTGCAGTGGAAGATGAACTGGCAGCTACTATTAATTACGAAACTGTTTATCTGATTGTCGGAGCAGAGATGCGCAAGTCTTCCAAACTTTTGGAGCAGGTTATTTTACGAATTATTCTTGGGTTGAAATATCAATTTAGCAATATGTCTAGTTTGGAAGTAAAAGTTACCAAACTCAATCCACCAATGGAAGGAGAAGTTGCCAGTTCGAGTTTAAGCGAAGACGAATCATTTGCAGATCGATGCGCCCGATGTGGTAGAGGAAACATTTGCTACGGCGACGAAACATGTTGGTGCAATGCCAAAGAGTTGTTTTCCAAAACACAGGAAAACGTCAAAGAACAATTTGGAGGACAATGTCTCTGTAAAAATTGCTTGGGCTTTTTTGGCGCGAGTTAGAATATTTTTAAAATTAATAATAGATCATTTTTATGAAAAATTTACTGATTACCATTTTACTAATTTCAACTGTAGCTTTTAGTTGCAAAAATGAAACGACTACGAATACATCATCTGCTGCAGGTGAAACTTCAGTTTCTTCCTACACTAATATGGATGTAGCTGCTTTTCAACAAAAAATAAAAGAAGGGAAAGTCGTCATCATGGATGTGCGCACTGCAGAAGAATATGCTGCAGGGCATATTGACGGGGCAATCAATTTTGATGTAAAGTCTCCTTCCTTTGCCTCCAATATCACAAAAATGAATGAGGATACGGAGTACATGGTTTATTGCAAAGCAGGAGGAAGAAGTGTAAAAGCTTGCAAAATTATGGCAAAAGCTGGATTGAAAAATTTATATAATTTGGAAGGTGGATTTGATGCTTGGTCTGCCCAAAATTAATTAAACCGTAATTTCTATGAAGCGAAATAGGTTTATCACCAATAAATGGTGTCTAACTAAGACCAAACCTATTCTTTTTTTATTTTGGAATTTTCGTTTTTAAAATCAAAAACATGAGAAATCGCCTACTGTTACTTTTTAGTTTTATTGCTTTTCAAATCAACCTATTTGGTTTAGATGCCAGTGTTTCGTTTTGCACATTTCATAGTCAACAGCAAAATTATGTAGAAATCTATCTACACTTTGTAGGAGAAACCATGCATCACGATACTATTGCGAATGGCAATCTTCAAGCAGGAGCAGAGGTTTTAATTGTTTTTAAAAATCGATTACCTGACGGGCGAGCTGGTGAAGAGATCATCAAGTACGACAAATTTACGTTGAACAGTCCTGCTGTTCCGAAACGGAAAGATTTTATTGACTTGAAACGATATGGCCTACCCAATGGAGAATATCAATTAATTGTTGACATCATCGACAAAGGAAATCCAGAGAACAAAAGACAGTTCAACACTCCAATCATCATGGAGTACAGCCAAGAACAATTATTTCAATCAGACATCCAATTATTAGCGAGTTATAAAAAAGCAACTAACGAAAATTCACTCGTAAAAAACGGAATTGAAATAGAACCACTTCCTTTTAATTGGTATCATAAAAAAGCCGATGCGTTAATTTTTTATAGCGAAATTTATAATAGTGACAAATTGGTAGGCGACGCCTTTTTCATTAGTTATTCAATTCAAGATGCGTCCAACAAAAATACTGGAGAGGCTTTAAAAATTGGCTACAAAAGATTAGAACCTGCACCTGTAAATCCGATTTTACAAAAGATGGACATTTCAGATTTGCCTTCTGGAAATTATCTTTTTAATGTAGAAGTTCGAAATCGCGCTAAAGAAGTTTTAGCTCAAAAAGCGGTCTTTTTTCAACGTAGTAATCCAGCATTTGACCCAGCGCCAGATACGACTGCCGTACAAACAGATCAATTTGTATATGCACTTTCAGATGAAGAATTAGAGTACGGGATTCGAGCCATCAGTGCGCTGGTTCCTTCTGATAATGAGATGCTCAATACCATTATCAAAGAAAAGAACTTCGATGCTCAACGGATTTATTTGCTTTCGTTTTGGGCAAAGCAAAATCCTGATGCGCCAGGCGAACAATATGAAAAATTCATGGTAGCGGCCAAGGCAATAGATAGGGAATTCCAATCTGGTTTTGGTCATGGGTTCGAGACCGCACGTGGTCAAATTTACATCAAGTACGGGCAACCTGATGACATTACTCGCGTGGAGGACGAGGCGACTGCCCCACCTTACGAGATTTGGGTTTATAATAGTTTCCCGAAAACACGTCAAGCTGATGTTCGATTTCTTTTTTACAATCCTTCTTTGTCACCTGGTAATTTTCAACTACTCCACAGCAACGCCCGTGGTGAACTATTCAACCCTCAATGGCAAGTGGAATTATATCGAGAAGCGCCAAACGATATAGAAGGAGGAAACTTCATTGATGGAACTCAAATCAAAGGTGGATATGGTCGAAGAGCAGCTGAATTATTCAACGACTTTTAAAATTTCTGTTTATTCAAAACGGTAATAAATTCGATAATCAAATTTATCAAAAAGTTGTCTGCCTGAGATTTTGACAGCTTGCTTTCCTTCTTTTTTTGGTTTGGAAAGGTCGATGTATTTAATGCCTAAAAAATCATCGTCATCAATCAAGGTGTCGATTTTGAGAAGGCTTTTAAAATTTAGAAAAATTCCTTCTTCTATTTTTTTATTGATGATTTTATGGAGTGATTCGTTGCTGTTTTCTGTATCCAATTCGACCAAAGAGAATACAACATATTGCGCGTTGCTATTTTTTAAAGTAAGACTTTTCTCGATTGAGTGAGTTCTTGTTTTGGAATTAAAACGCATGGTTGAAAGTTGGATTTCATTCACTATTTCAAAGGAAGAAGCTGACTTCTCTACAAAACAAATTTTGCAAAAAATCTCATCTTGCAAACTACTCATCGTACTCATATCCTCGCTTAGATTCAGCGCTTCGATAGATTCTATTTTGAAATGAGTGGGTTGAAAATCAACGACGATCTTGTTCTTTGGCGAACAGCCAAACAACATCAAAAGCAACCATAGTATTAAAAGTTTTTTCATTGGTGAGTCCGTAAGTTCTTCACTGATTTGTACTTTTGGATATCTTTAGATAACCTAAAAGTATCAGTTATGAACAAATATTTACTGCCTTTCGTCTTATTATTGATTTTTTCTTGTGGGAAAGAGGAGGAACCACAAGCAAGATCTACATTCCCAGAAAAATACACTTTTACGGAATTTGATTTTGGTACAACAACGCTTTATGAGATCAAAGATTCTGGATTTGAGATGATTCCATTGAGTGGTTCGTTTGTTATTAGTAATCCACTGGTTAAAGACGAAATAAAAACAGGCAATTTATTTTCATTTTCGGAAATAGAATTTCTGGACGAGGAAACCGTAAATGTAACTGGAGGCGATGGAGCAAATAGTCAAACTGTTTCGATGAAATATCAAACTGTTGATAATGTAATCACACTTTTTGAGGATGGCATTTCTAATTTTACTTTTGAAAAAAACGAAGCGAATAATCAACTCACACTTTGCTACAACACCAACTGGGCTACTTCTGTCAAAAATAATGGAGATTGGGATATGTCGTTTTTAGATATAACTATCTCTTGTAAAACCAAAAACACTTCTGAAATCATAGAAAATATGATTCAACTTTACCCAGAAGCTGACACCGTTGCTATCAATTTTTCAAATGACATATTTGACCTTGTGGAATAAAAAAATGCCTGATGAATAACTCATCAGGCATTTTTTTAAAACAACTTCCCCTGCCCATCATCCACCTCAAAATCAATACTATCACCAGGTTTTAATTTCCCCTTGGGTTTTGATTTTTTTGCTGGTTTAGTTGCCTTCTTTTTTGGTTTGGCAGCCTTCGATTCTTTCTTTGCCTTTGGTGCAGGTTTATCCTTTTTTGCAGTTGGCTTTTTATCTGCTTTTGGTTTAGTTGTTTTTTCTTTTGCTTCCACTACTTCTTCAGGTGGTGGTGGTGGATTATTAGGTTCGTCATCAGAAGGTGGTTGATTATCATCGCCCCCAACAACGGTTACTTTCCAAACTTTAGAATCCACAAATTTATTACCCAAAGCTTTCCAACCTTTCAAATCCATGAACTCGTCCAATTTGATGTTGGACACTTTTGCGCTTTTCTTTGGGCCGTATTTACATTCTAATTCTATGCCTGACTCAGCAGTCGCATAGAGCAAAGTCGAGCCTTTACTGTCATTGATAAAGCTGAATTTCTCTCCCAGTTTTGAGGTCTCAATCACAAATCGCTTGACCATCGTCCAGTCCTTTTCACCATAGTAATGAAGTGCAGAAATTGGCTGATCTTTTTTGAATTTTCCGATCCAAACCAATTTTTGAGTTTCATAACGATTCGTCATTTCGTAATCAGTCATCTCGTAAGTTCCATTATTATAAACCGCCAAAATCATATCACCTGTATCAAATGCACCGAGTAATTTACCGCGTTCTTCTGTATTGAGGCGACCGCTCGTTTCATCCATCCAAATTTTCAAAGCACCGAGTGTAGATTCACCAACAGATTTTTGAACTACTTTCCTGACTGGATATTTAGTGATTTGATTTCCACCAGCACTTCTACCTTTTATTGCAAGTTCTGCAAAATCATAGTCGAATTCTTTGATTCGTGCTCTTGCATTTGGTGAAAGATAAACACCGACGACCTCTGACTCTGCATTCGGATTAGCAGTGAAATATAAGACTTTTGAGTTTTTATCACTCTTCGTCAAATTGTAATTTTTGTCTCGCGTGATGGCACTTACGTTGAAGCGTTTTGCGTACGTTTTGGCAGTCTTCCCATCGACATACAACAAGTTATAAGTCGTCCGCTCATCCCCTTTCTTCCAAACAGCACAATGGATAATATTCTTACCAACAAAAGTTTTATCCGAAATACGAGTCACCTGAAATGTTCCATCTTTTTTGAAAGCAATAATGTCATCAATGTCTGAACAATCAGAAACAAATTCATCTTTTTTCAAACCAGTACCGACGAATCCTTCCTTATAGTTGACATAAAGTTTCGCGTTGTTGGCAACTACTGCAACTGCTTTGATATTATCGAACTCAGTGATGATGGTTTTACGCTCGCGACCTTTGCCGTATTTCTTCAAAAGGTTTTCAAAGTAATCGATTGCGAACTCTGTCAAGTGATCCAAGTTGTGCTGCACCTGTTTCAAATCTTCTTCAATCTGCGCGATCAATTCGTCTGCTTTGAAAGAATTGTATTTTGAAATACGCTTGATTTTTATTTCTGTTAAACGAACAATATCCTCCTCCGTAATGTCACGCATGAGTTGAATCCGCTTATCTCCTTTTTTTGCTTTATCAGAAGGCGTAGCGAAATATTTTTTCAACTCAACATCAATCGTTTTGAGTACTTCTTCCCACGATTCACATTCCTCGATTTCGCGATAAACTCTGTTTTTGATAAAAATCTTTTCTAAACTCGCAAAGTGCCATTTCTCCTGAAGTTCTGCTTTCTTTATTTCTAACTCAATGCGCAAAAGTTCGCGAGTGCCTTCCGTACTGGTTTTAAGAATTTCTTCTACTGTGATAAAGTGTGGTTTATCATCAATAATCACACAAGCATTAGGAGAAATTGATTGTTCACAGTTTGTAAATGCGTACAAAGCATCCATGGTCACCTCTGCCGAAACGCCCGGTGCCAATTGAATTTCAACTTCTACGTCCGCAGCAGTATTATCCGTTACCTTTTTGATTTTGATTTTACCTTTATCGTTAGCTTTTACGATGCTATCAATCAAAGTCCCCGTCGTCATTCCGTAAGGCAATGCTTTTACCAAAATTGTTGATTTGTCTTTGACTTCCAACTTCGCGCGTACTCGTACTTTACCACCACGTTTTCCACCTTGATAGTCACTAACGTCAATCATATTTTCCACTCCAAAATCAGGGTAAATTTTGACGCGTTTTCCTTCCAAAATTTTAATACTCGCCTTTATTAATTCAACAAAGTTGTGCGGCAAAATTTTGGTCGAAAGACCTACCGCAATTCCTTCTACTCCTTGCTTGAGCAATAAAGGAAATTTCATTGGAAGCGTTACTGGTTCTTTTTTACGACCATCGTAACTCAACTGCCACTCCGTTGTTTGTGGATTGAAGGCCACCTCCAGAGCAAACTTTGTCAAACGAGCTTCGATGTAACGAGCAGCCGCTGCGCGGTCTCCTGTTCGAGTATCCCCCCAGTTTCCTTGCGGGTCGATGAGCAAATCTTTTTGCCCCAAATTCACCAAGGCATCCCCAATCGCTGCATCACCGTGTGGGTGATATTGCATGGTCTGCCCGATCACATTTGCGACCTTATGATAACGGCCATCATCCATTTGCCGCAAGGCATGCAAAATCCGTCGTTGTACAGGTTTGAGGCCATCGTTGATGTGTGGAACGGCCCGTTCCAATATTACATAAGAAGCATAATCGAGGAAGTAATTTTCATACATTCCCGAAAGGGTAATCACTTTATCCCCATTTTCGTTATGGGTCGTTCCGTTGCTCGTTTCAGACATATATGTTTCAGGTAGAAGTTATGTAATCTCAAAAACTTTGCAAAAGTATGAAAATTTTAATTTAAAACAAATTGTTTTTAATTCGTGTTTTTGTTTGATTTTTATGTTAAAAAATAACTTCCTAAATTAATGAAATTTGCCTAAAGTAAATTACTCTAAGGCGTGAAAACCGATAAACTTACTACCCAAAAGTTTTAAATTTCATCATTTTTGATGGTTTACAATTGAATTCGAGTTTATTTTCTTTTTAATAGAAAATTTATTTTCAGAAAAATTTCGTTTCCCATATATAGCTATAATACTTTATTTTAAACACTTCAATTTCAATTATTTTCAATTTTAATGTCACAATTATTTTCAATTAAGTTTGACTTTTATAAATTTAAAAAAAAAGAAATATCATTTATACTCTTTTGCCAAATTGACTACAACTCCATATACCTATAACTTTGTCGTACGAATTAGATAATCCATACCTTCCAAATATCTCCTGATATTTAATCCAATGTAAAAAAACGTTCCACTAAATCAAAAGTGGAAACCATTAAGTAAATCACATTAGGTTTATAATTTAAGTTGCGCAAGCACTTTTTCCCTTTGGTTATTAATCAAGGCTAAATGTTTGTTTGCCACTCAAAAAATATAGCTGACGCCATGCGTCGGACTGACACTCTTTTTTTTAATTACTAAAAATTTATTCAACATGAAACAATTTAAGAATTTCAAATTAACAACAAACCAAATTAACAACAGTATTGGAAAAGGTAAGCCAGCATTCGCAGGTAAGCCTGATTTTGAAAATACTGGCAGCTATGATGCTGATGGTGAATGGATAGCTCCGTGGGAAGGTCTTGAAGGAGGCCGCAAAGCATACGGAGATGCTCAAGTTGACCCAACTGTATAAAACCGATTAAAGACATAGGAAGCAATATTGCTTCTTATATTATGACACACTATTTTTTTACATTTTTTTAAAATTTACATTATGAAAAATTTCAAAAATTTCGAACTTAACAATACGCAAAAATTGAACACTTTCGGTCAAGGAAGACCTGATTTTGCTAACCGTCCAGAGGATGCTGACCAGCCTGATTTCGTAGATACTTTACCTGATGCAGGTGAGGAAAATGCAATTGATGCAGGTAATCCTTCTTTCACGGGAAAAGGAAAAGGTAGAGCTTAATCTTTCCTTGAATCTATTAAGATGTCTGTCCTAATTTGGGCAGACATCTTCCTCAAATCATTTTGATTCTTAAACAAATCCTGTGATTTAAGTCAAATCGAAGTGAAAAATTTCTTTTCCTTATCAGTCAATAAATTTTCCACTTCAAACCTGACCACAGAATTTGTCTAAGAACAATTATTTTTAGACAAATCAAATACTACATAAGATGAAATCATTTTATCAATTTAAACTTACAGGCGTACAATCTCAAAACACATTTGGTAAAGGAACTGAAACTATACAAACGGAAGCTCCATTAGTTCCAGAAATCGCTGGTCCGTGTCCTCCACCACCAGGCGAAGAATACATTGTTGAAACTTTACTAAGTAAAGGCAGAAACAAAAAAGCATAAACCCTCTCTATAAGTAAGTGCTTATTGTGTCCAAACACTTAGCACGGCTCAAATAATCGACACATTTGTAACAAAGATACTTTCCGCTACTTAGATACATTTTCGGACTATGTTTAGGACTATGAGTTTAGTCTCTGAATTTTGAATGGTGCTTTATCATTCCTCTTATGAGAACTACTCATAAACTCTTTACGCGAATCAGGAGTTGAAAATAAAAATGATTTAGAAATTTCAGGATTTTATATTTTTTGGCGCGTAGCGACGACAACATTAAATAGCAATTATTGATATCGCTACGCACCACGATACAAAATTTCAACCCTTGATTCTCATTCTTTATTAATTTCTAACTATTCATAAACTAACAAATTTACATTATGCGATCACTCTATTTTATTCTAATTATTGCGATTACCACTATTAGCTTGTTCACTTCTTGTCAAAAAGAAAATATCGATACAGGTGATGTTATTACAGTGATCTCTGGTCAGGATTTTCTTGACAGAAGAGATAAGACAGGAAATGATAGCCCAAGCGGCTCTCATTATTCATTAAACATTATTGGAGTCTCAAAAGATAAATCTGCTGATATGACTGGTAATAATGGCCATAGAATTTTTGTTGATCTTGAAGGTTCTTCAAAAATTAACTTAACCAGAGCGCCTCAAGGTGAAGACTTTCAGGTATTGGATGCAAATGGAACCGATGGTAGAGCCGAATTTCAATTACCTGCTCCATCTGATAGATCTTATACCATTTATGTACGTCCATTAGGTACTCCGGGAGGTTCGGCTAATATTACAACTTGCGGAGTTGACCCATTGACCAGTGAAAACATCTGTTCAATGGAGACAGAAATAGTTGTTCGTGAAAAAGGAAAATCTAAATTCACTGACATTACCAGCAAATTGGTAACGATTACCGCTGCTGTTGAAGATTTAAATGGTGATGGTTTAATTAATGAATTGGATGTAGCTACATACGATATTTTTGATGACGTATTACAGGACTACTACTGGCAATATGACAATAGAGGGTTAAAATTGCTTCAAATGCGTTTTTATTACAACGACTAATATTTAAACATACGCGTAATATTTATTTTTTCAAGAGGTTGGTTTTAGATAAAACCAACCTCTTGGCTTTTTAAAGTACAATACCAAACGAACGATACCATTTTGGACAAATGTGAATCAGCCAGCATAAAAATCAACCATCCCCATACTGGCATAAAATGTGCATTTTAAGGGTGAATTCCCCTCTTAAGCACATTTCAATTTTTTTCAGTCATGGCAGTGAGTTTTCCATTCTATAAGCAACTGGATCAGTCGGATTGCGGTCCGACCAGTTTGCGAATGGTTGCTAAATATCATGGCCGAAATTATCCCATCGAATATCTACGTGAAAAATGCTACATCACCCGTGCGGGTGTTTCGGTAGCGGGTATCAGTGAAGCAGCACAGGCGATAGGGATGCGTACACTGGCAGTAAAAGTACCTTTCTCAAAACTCAAAGAAGCTCCAATGCCTTGTATCGCCTTTTGGCGACAGCGACATTTTTTGGTTATTTATAAGATCAAAAAAGGACTGATATATGTGGCTGACCCATCTTTTGGGAAAGCACAATTTACGGAACAAGAATTTATGGCTGGATGGGGGCAAACTGTTCAGGAAGGAGAAAGAACAGGTGTTTTACTTTTGCTCGAGCCAACACCAGATTTTTATCAAAAAGAAAGTGTAGCAAGTCCTGAACCTTTGGGCTTTAGTTACCTGTTTTCATACCTACGACCATACAAAAGCTACCTTGTTCAGTTATTTATCGGTATGTTGCTTGGAAGTATTCTGAATCTGATATTTCCTTTTTTAACACAAGCCATCGTCGATAGAGGTATAGAATACCGAGATCTGAATTTCATATATATCATTCTAATGGCACAGATGATGTTGTTTTTTAGTTTGGCGGCCGTACAATTTATTAGGAGTTGGATTTTGCTGCATGTCAGTACACGAATCAATATTTCCTTGATTTCTGATTTTTTGGCAAAATTGATGAGACTACCTATTTCGTATTTTGATACCCGAGTCGTAGGAGATATTTTACAAAGAATCGGTGATCATAATAGAATAAAAGCTTTCCTCACCTCATCTACATTGAGTGTACTTTTTTCGTTTATCAATTTTGTTGTCTTCGGAATCGTACTCGCGATATTCAATTTGAATATATTTTTGATTTACGCAGTGAGCACCGTGATTTACTTATTTTGGGTGAGTGTGTTTTTGAAAAAAAGAAAAGAATTAGACTTCAAAAGATTTGATCAAATGTCGGATAATCAAAGTACATTAGTACAATTGATTCACGGCATGCAGGATACCAAACTCAACAATTGCGAGGAAGAAAAACGTTGGGAATGGGAACGTATTCAAGCAAAACTTTTTAGAATAAGTGTAGAAGGATTGAAACTCAATCAATGGCAACAAACTGGCGCTTTTTTCATCACTCAATTTAAGGACATCCTTATCACGTTCATTGCTGCCAAGGCCGTAATTGATGGTCAGATGACTTTGGGAAGTATGTTGGCAGTACAATATATCATCGGACAACTGAGTGGCCCATTGGCACAAATTGTTGGCTTCGTAGAAAAAGCACAAGATGCTAAAATCAGTCTTGAAAGGTTGAGTGATATTCACATGCAAAAAGACGAGGAACCTCCCGAGCAGCATAGGCTTTCTACTTTTCCAACGAATCGGACAATTTATTTTGAAAAGGTAGGATTTTCTTATGCGGGGCCATCTTCTCCAAAAGTTTTGGAAGATGTTTCATTTTCTATTCCTGAAGGAAAAGTGACCGCATTTGTAGGAGCCAGTGGAAGTGGAAAGACGACTATCTTAAAACTGCTATTAAAATTTTACAAACCAACTGATGGAAAAATAATTTTAGGCGAAAACCAACTCGAAAGATTTCACAGCAGTTGGTGGCGAAGGAATGTAGGAACTGTTATGCAAGACGGATTTATTTACTCAGACACGATCGCCAAAAACATTTCATTAGGAGAAGATACTGTTGATCAAAAACAATTGTCTTATGCAATTCATATCGCAAATTTATATGACTTGTTGGAAAAACTACCGAACGGATCTCAGACCAAAATTGGCGCAGAAGGGATGGGTTTGAGCCAAGGACAAAAACAACGAATTCTTATAGCTCGTGCAGTTTATAAAAATCCCGCATTTTTATTTTTTGATGAAGCAACAAGTGCATTAGATGCCAATAATGAAAAAATCATTATGGACAATCTGGATGAATTTTTCAAAGGAAGAACAGTAGTGGTCGTAGCTCACAGATTGAGCACAGTGAAAAATGCAGACCAAATCATAGTTCTACATCATGGTAAAATTGCCGAATACGGTAATCACCATGAATTAGCAGCCAGGAAAGGTTACTATTATGAATTAGTAAAAAACCAGTTGGAGCTGGGTGGGTAAAATCAACTCAGTTTATAGCTTCCCTCTTATTTTAAAATCCTGTTTAAACAAAAAATGTTATGACAGTTGGTCAGAATGAAATACAAACACTTCAACACAGTGAAGAAGTGCATGATATTTTAACAGAAATTCCTGGTTGGACAATCAAGTGGGGAATCTCAGTCATCTTCTTTGTAGTAATGGTACTAATCGCTTTGAGTTGGTTTTTCAAATACCCAGACGTCGTTGTATCTAGGGTAACTTTGACTTCTACTCAACCGCCTATTGGTGTGGTTGCCAATATGAGCGGCCCCATGGAAATGTTTAAAAGAGAAAATGATTTTGTTAAAAAAGGAGACATCATTGGACTCATTAAAAGTTCAGCAAGCTATGAAGATATAGTGCTATTAAAAAAGAACTTAAATATTATGCCTGAGCTATATGATTTAAACGAAAATTGGCAGCTAGGGGAAATCCAACCTTATTTTAATGAGTTGATTATCAATTTAAAGAAGAAAAAGAATACAGCAGCACTTGGGACACAAACTATAGACCGCAAAAAGTTAATTTCACAGCAAATCCTTGAGTATAATAAGATTTTAAAACAAACTAAAAGGAAAATTAGTCTCTATCAAAAAGATTATGAATATGCTCGCAAACTACTCAGAAGTAGATACATGCCGCTTTATGAGAAGGACATAATCTCAAGAGAAGAATATGAAGGCTATGCTTTTGAAGCAACTGAGCAATACAAAAAAATAGAAGGTTCTAAGGTAGAAATCAATGAAATACAAAACAGAATACTTTCTTTAAAGAAAGAAAAACAAGGATTAGATTTTGACCAAACAAATCAATCAACAGAAACAACTAACCAATTGGATAACGCATACACTCAGCTCAAAGGTCGTTTATCTATTTGGGAACAGAAATACCTTTTAAAGTCTCCTATAACAGGTAGCCTTACTTATCTTGATTTTGCAAAAGACAATATGTTTTTAGAAAAAGATAAAGAGGTGGCTATGATCGTTCCTTCGGGAGGAGGAATTGTGTACGGTGAAATGTTTTTGCCTCAAGAGAATTTGGGTAAAGTTGAAATTGGTCAAATGGTTCATTTAGAATTAGACCATTATCAGAAAAGAGAATTTGGAATTTTGGAGGGCGAAGTTAAATCTATCGCTCCTATAAGCCAAAAAAATGGCTATAAAGCCATTGTAGAGTTACCAAAAAACCTAAAAACAGGAGCCAATAAAACACTCGAATTTAACCATGGTATGGAAGGAAATGCGAGAGTCATTACTCAAGATATTCGATTAATTCATAGATTGTTTTATCAAATAAGAGAAGCATTGAAAGGGTAATTACTATAATATTTCAATTATAAAACACTCTATTTTTCGCTATTTTCATTGCCACATTTATTTAAGTAGCACGGCTTAAAACACTTTATACGCTTAAATTATAAAAAAACTAATACCAATTATACTTATTAAGAAGATTGATTAAAGCCCTCTATAGTCATAACTTTGTATCACGAATTAGAAAAAATTCCTCAAATACCACCCTCCCAGAATTTTCAAATTCATTCCACAAGTTTAAGTGGACACCCTCCAATCAAACATTGACATTTTTTTTCCAAGCATCTATAATATTGATGCAAATGATTTCCAAGCTCCTCCCTTTGGAAAACCACCTCCTCAATTACTTTATTATTATTTTTTACAATTTCAATTTCATAACCATGAGATCACTCAACTTTTTACTAGCTATCTCAATTTTTACAACTATTTTATTCACCTCTTGTCAAAAAGAAAATGTAAACGCAGGTGATGCAATTACTATAATTTCTGGTCAAGATTTTCTGGATAGAAAAGAACGAACAAAAGGAGATAGTCCAAAAACTAACCACTACTCATTAAATTTAGTAGGAGTTCCAGACGATAAGTTTGAAGCATTTTATGACGATGAGAGAAGCGAAGAAAGCATCTATGTCGGATTAAGAGGGAATTCAAGAGTTATGCTAAGAAAAGCATCACAAGATGAAGGGTTTGGAATTATTGAGGCAAATGGTTTGGAGGATGTAGCAATATTCCAACTTCCAACCTTATCCGAGACAGAGTACCAATTATTTGTACGTCCGTTAGGAATTCCAAGGGCAGAATCTCAACCACATGATGTTGATCCATCAACTAATGAAGATATTGCATCAATGGGAACTATTATTATAGTTAAGGGTAACGGAGCAGATAGAGATACTGACATTGGAAGCAAATTAATGACAGTTAATGTCGCTGCCGAAGACATAAATAGAGATGATGTTATTGATGAATTAGACATCACTACTTATAAAATATTTGACGAGGTACTCGAAGGCTACCTTTGGGAATACAATGATGAAGGATTGAAAGTATCACAACTGAGATTCTATTTCAATGACTAATATTCAGAAAAATATAATTGTATAAAATATAAAAGCAAAGGGGTTGACTATTCAATCTCTTTGCTTTTTTTATTTACTCACTTGAAAACAAAGGTTGCCAATCCATCATGTCCTACAAAGCTATCCCGGTTTTGTTTTTTTGCTTTTTACTGAATATCGGATTCAGTACAGCGCAAGTAGTGGCTCGATGTAACTCAGATCATCATCAAGAGACTTTATTAAAAGATGAAAACTATAAAAAACAATTCAACCAAAGGTTAGAACGATTTTTAGAAATCAGCCAACCTGCTGTATCTGCAAGAACCAATGGAGAATCCATTATTTTACCAATTGCAGTACATTTTCAATCCATTAATAACTACGACAAAGAATGTCTGAGAGAATTAGTCATCAGGCAAATCGGACAACTCAATGCTGATTTTAAAGCAATTTCAGCCGATGCTTGGAAATGGGAAAGTGATTCTTTGAATTTCCCTAACACAACTTGGGGTAAGTCCGACCTACATTTCTCAGTAGCAAAATATAAACACCCTGCTGGTTATGGTTTAAATGATGGCGATATGGCTATCACGATAAATCAAGTACAAGGAGACACTGCGGTGGATTGGAAAAATTACCTTAATATTTTTGTCAGACCGTTGGATGCCGTTGGAAGAGCACCTTTTGGAGGAAGTGGCTATGGAGATGGAATTTTTGTTGGGCTAACTTCATTTGGAGTAGGAGTCGATTGTGGTGATGTAGCTCCAACCGCGCCATTTGACAAAGGCCGCACAGTCGTACACGAAATAGGACATTATTTATTTCTAAATCATATCTGGGGAAAAGGTTGCGAACATGATGATGATGTTTTAGATACACCTGATGCAGACGGGCCCAAATATGGTTGCCCTCCTTCTTTCTTGAGGTCTTGCGGCTCAGTCGATATGCACATCAATTTTATGGATTATACAAATGATCAGTGCATGTATTTGTTCACAAAAGGACAGGTAGAAAGAATGGAGAATTACGCGATAGCAAATCTAAATCATGTTTGCGAAAATGCAGATCGCGTTCTAAAAAAAGGAAATTCATCTTCGACTCAACCCGAAAATTTAGTTTGTCCTGTACCAACTGATTTTCGATTTGAGTACGCCGAAGAAAACCTAACCATTTCATGGAAACCAGAAGAAATTCATCAACTTTTTCTATTAAAGTACAAAACTGCCGGTGCTACAGAATGGGATGAAGCCGCAATAAAAGATTCAATTTTTATACTTGAAAATGCGCTTCCAAATGAACAATATGAATTTAAAATCAAGGCCTATTGCAATTCCACTGAGACAACCTGGTTAGAAGCCAATTTTCTGACAGAAAGCGAACCACAAAGAGACAAAACACTTCAGCTCAATAGTTATCCAAACCCTTTCAATGAGCGATTAACAATAGCTGGAAGATTTCCTTTCTTTTTGGAAGATGAAATAGTTACAGTCAAAATATTTGACATCAATGGAAAACTAGTCAAATCTACTCATCGTTTGATTGCATATTCCTACAATTACTTCGATGTTCCAATCGAAACTGAAAGCCTACCAACAGGCTACTACATTATAGAATGTGAACTTGCCAATGTAAAAAAGCGACTCAAAGCAGTTAAGTTTAAATAATTTTTTTTTAAATTTTAAAAAGCAGGCGGACGTGCCAACGTTAAAGATCTTGACGACGATGGAATGGCTGAAATAGTGTGATAACTTCCTCACAAACTTTCGCAATATTTCACCCTTTAACATATTGAAAAACTGTTGTTTGCACGATTTTTGGATACATCTACTTGTACCAAGATGAATTTGATAATGAGCCCCCGAACCGTCCTATTTGGATCTTGTATATTATACTTCCTTTTACCCTCTTTATCGTTCTTTAATTTAACAAAGGACACAAAAAGGTCAGATCTTTCTTTTCCAAAAAGTAAAACTGAAATTTTTCAACCAATATTGATGGAAATCTGCGACAATGGTATCGACGATGATGGCGATGGTTTGGTCGATTGTTTCGATGATGATTGTTTTGGAACAGTAGAATGCGAAGATTTCTACTATGGACCTGGGGCAGTTAATCCATGTACCTTCGTACCTGAGGTAGGCGAATTTGATTTGGAATTACTCTACCAAACCGACGGAAATACCTACCCAATCGATCAGCGAGTTGGTGCCTTTGTAGGTGATATGGATGGCGATGGCATT
>CALLVG010000246.1 GCA_938010715.1 uncultured Saprospiraceae bacterium | reverse complement strand
CTTCATGATGTAAATGAGTTTATCTAAATCTGATTGAATGTCATTTTCTTTCTTTTCAAATTTATTGATTTCTACGATGATATGCGTTATTTGCTGGTCTAATTCTTCGCCTTTTTGATTCATTAATCGCCCAAAATGATAGTATTCACTTGATTTTGGGAAAATTCCTTTTGCTAAAAATCCAATACAATAAATTGGTGTAAGATTATCAAATTGATATTTTCCCTTTTCCACAAGTGTATTAAATCTTTGAAAAGCATAAAATTTCGCTCTTTGAATGAAATGTATTTGACTCATCAGCAAAGGCTACTTTGAAGCCATAGTCTGAAAGTAGGGAGATAAATTTTTTTTCGTTTTCCATAGCTCGAATTTACTGTTTTCAGCTGATTTGACCACTGATTTTTTCTTTTTTTGCTTGTATGAAACTTCAGTTCCGCAAGAAAATAGAATAAGGGAATAGCCTATTTTTGCGTGTCTCAAATTTAAAGCTATCATATGAAAACCATCCTTATCACTTTATGCTGCTTCCTAACCTATTCCTTGAGTGCAACTTCATTGGGCATATGCAATTATGAAAATGATATAATCTTTCCCGAACTATTAAATGATACCCGAAGCACAAAATCCATTCTATTGGTAAAAGTCGATACCATTTTTCAAGAAGGTTATAATGGTGGAGGTTTTGCAGAAGTACTAAAAGTTTTCAAAGGTCAGAAAATAAAAAAGCGAATTAGGATAATTTCGGAAAATGGTGGTCTCACTCCTGGTGCTAGAACACTTAAAATTGGACAAAAATATGTGGTCGTTGCAGATTCAAACGATGGATATAACTTTACTGCTTTCATGTGTGACCGATTTTCTTTTGAGTTAGATGAAGGAACCACTTATAAGAATGGAAGAAACGAATACACCCGCCAAGAAAAAGCATTTGAAATAATCCAACATTATTTCAAACTAAAAAAAGAAAAATATTCAGGACAGGTCATTCTAAAATATGGAGACCAAATATCAGGCAAAGGTCAATTTGAGAAAGGAATCCCAACTGGACGATGGCACTACTTTCGGCAAAGTGGAGTTAATGATTCTATCATTACAAAAAGTATGATTTTTTATAAAAATGGACTTCCTGAGGGAACGGTTATTTACTATGATAAATACTTTGGAAAAATTCAAAAAATAGAATTCCACTCAAACGGGGAGTTAATAAAAGAGGAATTTTATGAACCAATTGACAATGATTATAACACCATAAAAGCAAAGGAAGTAGATTTCTATTCAATTGGCAATCAAAAATATAAACGAGCAATTCATAAATGGAAAGGACGTGAATATAATTATGAACAAACTTATAAAGTGTTTCCTTTTCAAATTGCAAATCAAGTAAGGGATGGAAATTTTATTGATTATTATCCAAATCTTTCTGTTAAAGAAACTGGTCAATATTATTTAGGTGCAAAAATTGGGGAGTGGGTAACTTACGATTCTATCGGTCAAGAAATAAACAAAGAATACTTTCCTCTTCCTGACACATCCATTGCTGATGTCGTATTCTTTTATCCAGATGGAACTTCATGGTTTTATGGTAATTTAGAAAACGGAAAGCAGACAGGTCAATGGACAATGCTTTGGGACAAAAGACAAATACGCACCTGGCATTTTCAAAACGGTAAAAAACAAGGTATTGTTGGAAAGTATGATCTTGACAATCATCCTAATTCTGAAAAACATTTTGAAAATGATATTCAACATGGTTCAGAAACAAAATACTTCAAAGACGGAACGATTCAGAGAGTGACCCCATTCAAAAATGGTAAACAAGAAGGCGAAGAAATTACCTATAAAAAAAGTGGTGCAATCCATTCAAAAGGCAATTACCAAAACGGCTTCAAACACGGCATTTTTCAAATTTTCAAAAATGGAAAAACCTACGAAATCAATTACCACAAAGGCTTAAAACATGGAGCTTTTAAAGAACCAAATTATAAAAGTGGAGAAGATGAGGGGGAATATTATTTAGGATTCAAAAAAGGAACTTGGAAGTATTACGATGAAGCAGGAACTTTACTCAGAGAAGAATTCTATGATTTTGAATTTTCAAACGAAACTCCAGTTTGGTACAAATACTACAACTCAGATGGTAGCTTAAAAGAGAAAATTGATTTTAGAGATTATTGATTTGCCATAGAAAAAGAAACCTGCCAAGTTAAATAAATTTGGCAGGTTTATTCTTTTAAGCGACAATTCAGAAGTCGCGGAGCGACGCTCCGCGTTACGGGCGATTTGAATCCTCTCCCACTGGCGAATCATCATTCATCAAATGCTCATCCAAAAAGTCAGTCATCGCTTGATAAAGGTGCAAACGGGTGTTGCCACCATAGATACCATGATTGCGATTTGGGTAAGCGTAATTGACAAATTGTTTGTTGGCGTTGATAAGGGCATTCGCCATTTCGGCAGTATGCTGGAAGTGAACATTATCATCACCCATGCCATGCGCGAGGAAGTAATTTCCTTTCAAACGATCGGCAAAATTCACAGGCGAATTATCAAAATAGCCTTTTGGATTTTCCTTTTCAGTTCGCATGAAACGCTCGGTGTAAATCGTATCGTACCATTTCCAATTGGTCACTGGAGCAACTGCGATGGCAGCTTTGAAAACATCATTTCCTTTCAATAAACAATTGGTTGACATATAACCACCGTAACTCCAACCGAAAATTCCAATTCGATTTGGGTCTGTGTATTTTAGGCTTCCTAAATATTTTGCGGCGGCGATTTGATCAATTGTTTCGTAATGTCCGAGTTGTTGGTAAGTCATTTTTTTGAACTCCTCGCCACGTCCGCCAGTTCCGCGATTGTCAACGACTGCAACGATATATCCTTGCTGTGCTAACATCTGAAACCACCAGTAATTTTGTCCACGCCAGTTATCAACCACTTGCTGACTTCCTGGCCCACCATACTGATACATAAAAACTGGATACTTTTTCTTTTTAGAAAAATTAGGCGGTTTGATGGTGTATCCATTCAACGTTACATTCTCATCTGAAGTGAATTGAAAAAATTCAGCATCGGAAACGTTGTATGTTTTTTTCAGGTCAAGCAAGTTTTTGTTGTCTTCGATGACTCTTATCAATTTGCCATTTCTATCATAGACTCCATAGGTTGGAGGGGTGTTGATAGTTGAAAAAGTATTGACATAAAAATCGAACGTGCTGCTGAATTGCGCGGCATTCCAACCTTTTTCTTTGGTCAGTTTTTTTGCTTTTTTACCGTTGAGTTTTGCGACGTAAACTTCTCTTTCCATTGGAGATTTGGCAGCAGCTTGGAAGTAGATTTTTCCGTTCTCTTCATCTACGCCGTAGAAGTGATCAACGTCCCAATCACCGCTCGTCAATTGCGTTTTTTGTTTCCCATTTTTATCATACAAATAAGCATGATTGAAACCTGACTCTTCACTTGTCCAGACAAATTCTCCATTTTTCAAAAAGTATAAATTGTCGAATGTGCCATCCTCGATGTACCATTTATTCTTTCTTTCCAAAAGGAGTTTTGTGGTTCCCTTTTTGGTATTAGCCAATAATAACTCAATATGATTTTGGTGACGGTTCAAACGATAGACGCATAATTCTTTTGCGTTTTTAGTCCATTTGATGCGCGGCACATATTGGTCTTTTTCAGCTCCCAAATCAACTTGTACCGACTTTTTCTTTTTCACATTATAAATATGAATACTAACATCGGAGTTCTTCTCCCCTACTTTCGGATATTTGAAACGAACATATTCTGGGTACAAACCACCTTTATAATTGGTCATGATGAATTCCTTCACTTCACTTTCATCAAAACGATAATAAGCAATATTTTTTCCGTCAGGAGACCACGAGAATCCTTTGGCAAAACCGAATTCCTCTTCATAAACCCAATCGGTTCCTCCGTTGATAATTTCGTTGGTTTTGCCGTCGGTGGTTACTTGGGTTAGCTTTCCGTTTTTCAGATCTCGGACATACAAGTTGTTTTCAAAAACAAAAGCCACCTTCGTCGATTGCGGATTGAAGGTCGCATACATCTGCTTTCCTTTATCAAAAAGCGGTGTCAGATTTTCGCCATCCCAAACGTAGTGATTCGCTTTGCGCGAACGACGGTAAATCGCTTCCTCATCAGTTGTCAAAAGCATCTTGGACTCATCCGAATTGAAGGAATAGCTACTGATTTTTCCAGAAAAGCCAGATTGACCTTCTAAAGCAGAAGCGTCGAGTAAAACTTTCGTTTGCTCACCTGTCAACAGATCGTATTGAATTACCTGTCCTGCGACCAATCGAGTATAATGTCTTCCATCCTTTTGAAAAGTAAAACCAGGAATCCGCTTTGCAGTAAATGTGTAATCCTGCCAGATGTTTTCGAGAGAAATGTTTTGCTGTGCGATAAGCGAGGTGATTGAAAGTTGAAATACTAAAAGACTAATTAATATCTTATTCATAGTTTGTTTTTGAGTAATACTTAATAGACGTGTTCAAAGTGTTTTTTTCATTTTTTTTGAAAGTTCATTCTAAAGCAATAAACGTCAAAATTATAGTCAATAACACAAAAAGCCTAACAGACATTGTAGTCTATTAGGCTTTCAGCTAACAAAAAGGTAAGAATACCAAGATTACTTAGCTCCTACTCTTTCGTCAGAAACAGTCAATTTCTTACGTCCAGCAGCACGACGACGTGCTAAAACTTTACGCCCGTTTTTAGTCGCCATTCTTGAACGGAAACCGTGTTTGTTAGATCTTTTTCTTCTTGATGGTTGAAATGTACGTTTCATCGTATTCTATTTTATACTGTTTTAAAAACAGACTTTTTTCAAAAGGAGTGCAAAAGTAGGTTTTTGTATCTAAATGAACAACATTATTTTATGAGTTTTTTCAAAATTTTTATAAACTCATTTTCCAAATGCCTTTATGATGACAAATTAAATATTTATAAGAAAAAAAATGGGGGACTCGCCCCAACTTGCGATACTCAATATTGCGTAGTTTTATCATATCAATAACCTTAATTTTATTTATGAAAAAAGTCATTACCTTCCTTATTACTGGGATGATAGCCTCTTTAGCACTCAACGCTCAAGTTGTCATCAATGAATTTTCAGCCTCCAACCTCAATCAATATCAGGACAATTTTAAAAAATACGAAGACTGGATCGAACTTTACAACACCGATTCAGCTCCCGTCGATTTAGCTGGGTGGCACCTTTCGGATAAAGCCGACAATCCAACCAAGTGGAAAATTCCTGCGGGAACGATCATTCCTGGAAATGGGCATTTGGTTTTTTGGTGCTCTGGAAGAGATCAAATTGGGAACGGACATTTTCATACCAATTTCAAATTAACACAAACCAAAAATAACGAAACCATCGTTTTAGCAAATTCAGCAGGAATACCTGTTGACCAAGTTGATTATTCGCTTACTTTATTAGGTCATTCGCAAGCAAGAAATGCAGATGGAACGGGTGATTGGAAAGTTTGTACTTCCCCTACTCCAATCGAATCGAACATCAATACGCCATTTTTTGATAGATATACCGCTGCTCCTTCTATGAGTTTAGAAGCGGGTTTTTATGAAGGTGCGCAGATGGTGACCATCACTTCCAATGAACCAAATTCGACTCTTCGATATACTTTGGACGGAACGGAGCCAAATGAAACTTCGCCAGAGTACACTCAGCCGCTTTCTATCACAAAGACACGGGTAGTAAAGGCTAAGTCGTTTAGCAATGACGCAGCTATTCTTCCTGGGAAAATTGATTTCAATACCTATCTTATTGATGAAGATTTTTCAGTGGTTGTTTTTTCTGTTGCTGCTGACAACGTCATTGATTTGGCCAATGGTGATGATTCATTCAGGCCTCATGGCACACTCGAATATTTTGATGATAGTAAAAAACGAGTAGCGGTTGGCTACGGGGAAGTAGATAGACATGGACAGGATTCTTGGGCACTGGATCATCGAAGTTTAGATTATTTCACCCGTGATGAGATGGGTTACGAAAAAGCCATCAATGCGCCACTCTTTTCATATTCAGACAGAGACGAGTATCAAAAATTCATGTTTAGAAACTCTGGAGATGATAACTACCCTGCCATAAACGAAGATTTTTATATTGGAAACACGCATACGCGCGATGAGTACATTCACACTTTGGCTCAGGAGGGTGGAATGAAACTCGATGTCCGAGCAGTGGAAAGAGTTATCCTCTTTTTAAATGGCGAATACTGGGGCGTTTATGGTATGCGAGAGCGGCCTGTTGATCATGATTACACAAACGAATACTACGACCAAGGTAAATTTGATATACAATATTTATCCACTTGGGGAGATAGCGAAGCGGAGTACGGAGGCTTCAAAGCTTATGAAGATTGGGAAAGCATTCGCGATTTTGTTTTAGAAAATGACATGAGCAATCCAGACAATTATGCAGTCGTAGAAGATAACATTCAGACAACGAGTTTAGTAGATTTTTTCATTCTAAACTTAAATACCGTGGCAGCCGATTGGCTCAACTACAATACTGGTTGGTGGCGCGGCCTGGATCCAGAGGGTGACCATAAAAAATGGGGTTACATCGTTTGGGATTTGGATGCGACTTTTGATTATTATATCAATTATACTAACATTCCTAATACTGGAGTCAATGCTCAACCTTGTGATATCGAAGCCATTTCTGAAGCAATGGATGAATTTTTCAGCGGCGATTTTTCATTTGGAGAGGTAGATCCGAATGATTGCCCTTCCTTTCAAAATGGAAATGTTCCTTACCCTGCTGATGATCCAATTTTGATAGTCGTAATGAGCTTTGAGGATGCCTGCTGTAATAGCTGGACAGGTAGTTGTCAAGAGCTTTACAACTTCATCTCTGACATTGGTACAGGAGGACCAGTAGATCCTGAAAATTGTGCAACTATTCTTTCTGGGGTATCTCCCTACAGTGCAGATGATTCCATTTTTATTCAAGTGGTAAACGAAGATCCTTTTTGTTGTAATGAAGATTGGGATGAGTCTTGTCAGGCGACTTACGATGCTATTGCGAGTGGTAGCGGCACTGAGCCAGGTGGCTGTGCCACAATCGAAAACGGCTCTGCTCCTTATGAAGAAATGGATTCTATTTTTCAAAGAGTAATCGAAATTGATGGGCAATGTTGCTTTAATGACTGGGATCCGCATTGTCAAAACATCTACGACCAATTGGTCGCAACAGATACTGCCATTTTCGAACCACGAGGAGATATTGGAAAACATGAAAAGATATTTCTGAAACTGTTAGAAGAAAACGAAGAGTTCAAACAGCTTTATTATTCTCGATATGCAGATATGATGAATACCGTTTTTTCTTGCGAAAATATGCTTAGTACTTTGGACAGTTTGGTTGGCATCATCGAACCAGAAATGCCTCGACAAATCCAACGTTGGGGTGGCTCTATGAATGAATGGCAACGTAACGTCTCAAATTTACGTGATTACATTCAAAGAAGATGTGAGCTTTTAGATGATGGATTGGTCGATTGTTATGAAGTCGATGGCCCATACAATTTAACCTTGATGGTTGAACCAATGGGTGCTGGAGAAATTGATTTGAACACCCTCGACATTGAGACTTTCCCATGGTCAGGCAACTACTTCGGTGGCATGGAAAATCGCATCAAAGCCAAAGCATTTGACGATGATTTACACACTTTCTCTCACTGGGAAACACGTGCTGGAAATGTGATTGGGCCAGATGTGAATTCACGAAAAGCAACAATCACTCTTACACAAGCAGACACTTTAGTTGCTGTTTTCACTGGTTCGGTTGGCACCAATGATTTGTCCAAAGAGATTTTAGCCACGGTTTATCCAAACCCCGCTGGCAACTATCTTATTTTAGAATATGATTTAGAAAATGCAGCCAATGTTGAGGTAAGCCTTCATTCTGCGTTAGGTCAGAAAATCACTCAATTCAACAGTGCAGGTGGAAAACGCCCTGCTGGCGAACATCGTATCCGATTAAATTTGGAAGGTCAAAACATCACCTCTGGAATGTATATTCTGAATTTAAAAGTTGATGATAATCAGCGTAGTATTCGAGTGGCGATTACGAAATAACGCTTAAATCTCATTACGCATATTCTTTTAAGATATGACGGATTTTGAAAATCCACCATATCTGCGAATGCTTCTTAATCCGTCCAATTTTGAAAATTGGGCGGATTTTTTATTTCAAAAATAATCTTGAATCAAAGGGAAATGGCTCCTTATTGGTAACCTTTATTTTCTTAAAATCTTTATGGAAAGGATTTATCAAAATATTAAAATCTCCTTTTGTGACAGCTGATGGAATACGAAATAAAGGAAATTCGTTTTCAGATATAAATTTGTCTCCGACAATCTTAGTAGAATTTAAACTCGGAAATTGATCCCAATTTCCAGGTAAGGATTCAATGGAAATTTCCTTGATAGTTAAATCGGGGCATGATATAGTTAGCATCATATAATCTGGAGGTAAAGTAGCCCAACTAAAATGAACTGCTATCTCAGCCATCGCTAAAGACCTATTTGAAGCAGTGTAAATTATTTCAGTCCCTTTACTATTCCATCTACCTCCTGCAATCGCAGCTCCTTTGCCTGATAATTCATGGCTATATTTTTCTCGAACTAATCTAAACAATTCCATTATGCCAAAATTCCATGATCAATTCGATGTAATTCGCTTAACACTAAATCCTTTCCATAAGAGTCCTTTAGCAAATCAAAGGGTTTCATTTTACCAAGTGCATAATTGGGTGTCTCTAACCAAAGTTTGAATTTTTCAATACTACCAAACGTATCGATTCCCTTAAAAGTAACCTCAGTCATTTCAATTATTTTTTCAGTCTGCAAAGAACCGAAATCCTTTTTTTCTGAAGCATATCTTTGAATCGAACGTGGCGAAAGCTGAAGAATCGAAGACCAGTTTTCAGTAGAAAATTGCAATAATTTTTGAATTAGCAAAAACGAGTCATAAGGCAATCCTTTATCTATCGTTTTTACCACCATTAATTTATTATCAAAAAACAAATCAAAGGTGAAGTCATTCTGCGTGAGTGATTTTTCTCCTTCAAAAACTAAATAATAAAGTTTCTCGAAGAGGCGATTTTCAATCTTTTTAAATTCTACATCTGACATAAAGCGACATTTGACTATAAATATGCGACATTTTGCAGTCAAAAACAAAAATAACCTAAACTTAGTTCAACACGAGTAAACAGAAGTGGAAAAAATACAAACGCCGTGTTCTCAACAGAGCGCACGGCGTTTCGATTTTTAATTGAAATTTTGATTGCCTACTCTTTCGGCAATTTCAACTTACGTTTATTATCTGCCTTCATGCTCTCCCCTATTTGTTGAGAAGCGACGAAAGAAGAAGTCATCGTATTCAACATATCCGCTCCTGCAGTTGGCGTATTCGGAAGTAAAATCAATGTTGAACCGGTGTTTTCACCTAAACTCTGCAATGTATCGTAGTGCTGTGTCACAACAATCAGCGCAGATGCTTCCTGAGAATTGATACCTACTCCATTCAAAACCTCAACTGATTCTTCCAAACCACGAGCAATTTCTCGACGTTGGTCAGCGATACCTTGACCTTGTAGGCGCTTACTTTCTGCCTCTGCTTTTGCTTTGGCAACGATGCGGATTCTTTCAGCTTCTGCCTCGTACTCAGCAGCTACTTTTTCTCTTTCGGCAGCGTTGATACGATTCATCGCTTTTTTCACTTCTGCATCAGGATCAATATCTGTCACCAATGCTTTTACGATACCGTAACCGTAATCTTTCATTGCTTCTTGCAATTCACTTCGAACGGCAACGGCGACATCGTCTTTTCTTTCAAAAACTTCGTCCAATTTCATTTTTGGAACCTCGGCACGAATCACATCAAATACATAGGAAGTGATTTGCTCCCCTGGATTTTCTAATCGGTAGAATGCTTCGTAAATACCGTCTTTCAAAATATTAAATTGAACAGAAACTTTGAGTCGAACGAATACATCATCTTTAGTTTTGGTTTCAACAATTACATCTAATTGTTGAATCTTAACGCTCACTTTACCAGCAATTCTATCCACCATCGGAATCTTCAAATGAAGTCCTGGAAGCCGAACGCTTTGGAATTTACCAAACCTTTCTATAATCGCTGCGGTCTGTTGTTTCACAGTGAATACTGAAGAAAAAAGAATAACGACTGCTAAAAAAAGAAGAATGGGTGCAAAAGCCATAGTCTATATTAGTTTTATTTTAAAAATGAAATCTTTTGAGTAATCTCAAATATTAACTACAAGTTAGTTAACCAATGCTAAAATTCACTTTTTTTTAGACAAAACAAGAAGAATTTCCGATTTTTGAAAAAAATTAAATGAAAATGAAAAAATATCTTACCCTTTTGGCACTATCGCTTTTGCCTTACTTCGCAGTTGCGTGTTCCTGTACATTCAAAAGTTTTTGCGAAACAATGGATGCACAATCAAACGTAACTACATTTTCTGTTATAGGTAAATTTGGTAATGCGACGAGAAAATATATAATGGTAAAAAAAATTGAAGACTTATGGGGCAATGCTCCAAAAGATACCATGATTATTATTGCTGCTTTTGGGAATACTTGCGATGATGACATAAGCTACATTAAGTCAGGAGATTCATTGGTTATAAATTTGATATCAACAGCTTCAAATCCAGCTGAATTTTTCATCGGTAGTATTTGTTTAGGAAATTATTTAAAAATTAACCGAGGGGAAATTAATAATGGGATGCAAGACAGCCTTTCTCAGACTATTAATTATTCAGATTTCAAGGCAAATCTTGGCAACTGTGCAGGACTCACAAATTTAGATGACATTGATATAGTTGAGCGAGAACTTTCTATTTATCCTAATCCAGTTAATGATTTACTGAAAATCAAACTTAATCTCCAGTCAAATTTCGACTATCAAATGATTGATATAAATGGTCAAATGATTAGAGAAGAGAAAATGATTTTTAGTAACCACGAGATAGATTTGTCTTCGTTTCAAAAAGGAATCTATTTTATTAAAATAATAGTCAACGAGTCTTTTGTGGTTCGAAAATTTGTAAAACAGTAACATCTAACTTTTCAGAAACAAATCTCCCGCCCTCTCTGTGTCTCTTGAAAAGGATATGGAGAAGCTTGGAATACGAAGATGCTAACTCACTTCCAAGTCCTCTACGAGAAACTCGGAAGAAACGCAAGTTGTAGCCCTTAACTTTTCAACCAGAAACAATTCACAACCTATTATCGTTTTCTTTGGTGCATCTATGTACCAAAAACTGACAACTCATGTCTCCTGATTTTTTAAAAAAAATAGAATTAGCGCATCAGCATCCCAAAACCCTTCCAGGGGAAGAAGAAATCCATGCGTTTATCACGAAAACACTTCAATTCCTTTTTCCTGAATTGGGCGATGCTCGTTTGAATTCAATATTAGAAATACAAACAGCACACAATGTTTTGCGAATCCAATTTGAGGAATTATTAAAAAAGACTAAAGCATGCGATCCAGATTGCACCGCTTCTCTTTCCGAATCATTTTTCGATAGTTTAGAAACGATTTATGATTACTGCGTTGAAGATGCAGAAGCTATCGTTTCAGGTGACCCCGCTGCTTATAATCACAAAGAAGTCATCAGAACCTATCCTGGTTTTTTGGCCATTGCAATCTTTCGAATTGCCAGTGTAATGTATCAATTGGACATTCCATATTTACCAAGAATATTCACTGAATACGCTCACAGCAGGACAGGAATTGACATTCATCCAGGCGCGACAATTGGTCAACGCTTTTGCATAGATCATGGCACAGGTATCGTCATCGGAGAGACCACAACTATTGGAAACAATGTAAAAGTATATCAAGGCGTCACCCTCGGCGCGTTAAGTGTTAGAAAAGACATGGCACAAACCAAACGCCACCCCAACATCGAAGACAACGTAATCATCTACGCTGGAGCAACTATTCTCGGTGGCGAAACTACTATCGGAGCAAATTCCATTATCGGTGGAAATGTTTGGATTACGGAAAGTGTTCCTGCTGGTTCACGCGTTTACTATAAATCGAGAGATCAGTTGATTAGTTGATTAGTTGATTAGTTGATTAGTTTTCAACTCACTCAATATCAACAGGTTACGAAAATAAAAGTATTTTTTTTGTGAACTCGAAAAGACTAATTAACGAATAAACCGATAAACGAATTTCGTCCTCGTATAGTCTCAATAAACCAATAAACTAATCCTCTCGTATAGTCTTAATAAATCAATTAACTTAATAAACCAATTCATGGCAAAAAATATAGGAGAACTCATCGGCAAAACACCACTCGTTAGAATTAACTTTCCAGAGATTCCAGATCATGTAGAATTGTATGGGAAACTGGAAGGCAACAACCCCGGTGGAAGTGTCAAAGATCGACCTGCGTTCAATATGATTCAACAAGCGTTGGAGCGAGGCGAGATCAAGCAAGATACAAAATTGGTAGAAGCGACGAGCGGAAATACGGGTATCGCATTGGCAATGGTATCGGCTGCTTTCAAATTGGACATGACACTCATCATGCCCGAAAGCGCAACCAAAGAACGCATCGACACGATGCGTGCTTATGGCGCAACAGTGATTTTGACTCCCGCCGAAGGTACAATAGAATACTCTCGTTCGTTAGCTGATAAAATGAGGGATGAGCAAGGTTATATTTTGCTCAACCAATTTGGAAACGAGGACAATTACCTCGCCCACTACAAAACAACTGGCCCAGAGATTTGGAATGACACCAAAGGTAGAATCACACATTTCGTCTCAAGCATGGGAACCACAGGAACGATCATGGGTAACTCGAAATTTTTAAAAGAAAAAAATCCAGACGTTCAAATCGTTGGTGTACAACCTGAAGAAGGTTCCCGTATTCCAGGCATTCGTAAATGGTCGCCTGAGTTTTTACCTAAGATTTACGATCCAAGTCGTGTTGATCAAATTAAATATGTCAACCGTGATAATGCCATCGCGACTATGCAACGCATGGCAAAAGAATTAGGAATCTTTGCTGGAATCAGTAGTGGCGGTGGCCAATATGCAGCCATTCAATTGGCAAAAGAATTAACGGAACCTGCGGTGATTGTTGCGATTGTTTGTGATCGTGGAGATCGGTATTTGAGTCAGGAGGTGTTTAACTAATTAAGTTTATTAAGTTTATTAAGTTTATTAAGTTTATTAAGTTTATTAAGTTTATTAAGTCATAACTCACACGTAATCAATAAGTTACACCTATCGATCATCGTTTTACGAACTGGTGTAGTCTTAATCAACGAGTCAACTCAATAAACTTAATCAACTAAAAATAACGCCCCATCCAAAACTCGCAATTTTCCAAAGCAACCAGATCAGCAAAACGAACATTGCAATCAAAACAAGTCCAACCAAAATAATAGCTGGCCATGCGCTGCCTGTGTGTTTTCCTTCATCGTAATGTTCTTTTAGCAAATTGAAATTACGTCGATTAGCCTTATAACTCAAATCGAAAAGGTCGCCGATAATTGGAATACTTCCGACCGTCGTATCTAAGAAAATATTCCAGAGCATTTTTATTAAAACGACTCCACTTGCTCCGTTTTTTGCCATTGCGATTATCAATCCGCCTGACATTCCGAAGCTCAATAAATCGCCGGCGTAAGGAACTAATCCTACCAAAAAATCTAAGCCGAAGCGGATATCTGTGCCCGGTATTCGAAAGCGCGAATCGAGGAGGTCAGCGATGACATCGAGGGATTTTAGTTTGGAAGGAGTTGGTTGAATATCTGCCATAATTTATTTTATCAGCAAAAATAATAGACTTTACCCTAAAACGATCTACTAAGCCCTAAATCCAATCGAACCGCACTCCTTTTTTGAATAAGTGGATTTTCATCCGTTGCAATATTTTGTGGATTGAAGTCAAAAGAAGGTCTGGCATAAATCATAAATCCATTTCTAATTGGTGCCAAAATTTTGCATCCTCCGCGATAGCCAATTCCGATATTGGTTTTATAATAAGGAGATAAACTCATGATTTCCTTTTCTTCATTTTGAATATCACCTTTTGCATTTTGTGAAATATTAAAAACCAAACCAATCTCTGGCATTAATCGAATTTTCTTAAAACGAATCAGATAGCCGAGCTTTAATGGAGCATTGAGCAAACGATATTGATTATAAAAATCATCAATCGTTTGTTCAATAAGAATACCACTTTGTCCTGCAAATTCAGAGGGAATATCCTCAGGAGCTAAGTTATTACTATGTCCCATTTGATACTCTAAAAGCCTTAATCTCTCGCTGTGCATTACCATTTCTATTCCTGTTCCTACAAACCAATTGTCAGACAATTTCCTGTCTATTTCTATACCAACTGAAATTGATTCGAGAACAGTTTCATTTGTTTTACGAAGATTGATGTAGTCCTGATTATTCAAATCGCTTTTGGAATTCAAATGTCTAAATTGATAACCTACACCCGAGTATGCAGATAGTAAAAATGACTTCCCTTTTCT
>CALLVG010000245.1 GCA_938010715.1 uncultured Saprospiraceae bacterium | reverse complement strand
AATGTAATTTTCGATTGTGATGATATTGGAACATTAGTGTTTGTTCAGTTGTGGGTAGGAGAAGTACCAGGTGACGGATGTAACGATTGGGATTACTGTACGACTTTCATGGAAGTACAAGATAACAATGGTGTTTGTTCAGGTTTGAAATTTGCTTCAATCACTGGAGATAACAAAACTGAATCAGGTGCAACTGTAGCTAATGTTGATATGACAATCAGTGGAGATATGGCTAATACATTGACTACTGATAACAATGGTGATTACTCATTCGGTTCATTAGTTGAAGGTAACGATTACACTGTTACTCCAATGAGAAATGATGATTTAAGAAATGGTGTTTCTACATTTGACCTTGCGTTGATTAGCAAGCACATCTTAAACGTTCAATCATTGAACTCTGCATACAAAGTAATTGCAGCAGATGCTAACAGAACTGGTACTGTAACTACATTAGATTTAGTTGCAATCAGAAAAGTAGTATTATTTGTAAGCAATGAATTCCCGAACAACACATCTTGGAGATTTGTTGACGCTGATCACATCTTCACAAGTGTTTCTAATCCTTGGAATAGAGCATTTGATGAGGCTGCATCATTCAACAATATTGCTGGAGCAATGAAAGCTGATTTTATTGCAATCAAAGTAGGTGATGTTTCTGGAGATGCTGAGCCACAATTCATCAATGCAATTGATGATAGAACGTTCAACGGAACATTCTTCTTGAACACTGACGATAAAGCTTTCGAAGCAGGTGAAAGAGTAGAGGTTAAATTTACAGGTGCACTTAACACTGTAGAAGGATACCAAGCTACTTTGAACTTCAATACAAAAGCTCTTGAGTTAGTTGATGTTGTATCAGCTGAGTCAACTGATGAAAACTTCGGTTTATCAATGGTTGATAACGGTATCGTTACTACAAGTTGGAATGGAACTGCTAATTCAAACGAAGCTTTCACACTTGTTTTCAATGCTAAAGCAAACGGAACATTGAGTGAAGAATTGGCTATCAGTTCTGAATACACAGTTGCAGAAGCTTATGCTGCGGAAGGTCTTCAAGAAGTTGGAATCAACTTCGGAAGGACTACTTCAACTACAAACTTTGCATTGTATCAAAATACTCCTAACCCATTCATGGGAGAAACAACTATCAAGTTCTACTTGCCACAATCTGCAACAGCTACATTGACTGTATCTGATGTATCTGGTAAAGTAATCGAAGTAGTTAAAGGAGATTACAATAAAGGTGATAACTACGTTACTTTGAATAGTGATAATTTAGTATCAGGTGTTTTATACTACCAATTGGATACTGAAAACTTCACAGCTACTAAGAAAATGATTATCATCGAATAATAGATTAGTAGAAATTAGAGAGAGATGAGAATTAATTTTCTCATCTCTCTCATTTTTATTTTTTCATAATTGGCAAGCTAGTTGTAATATTTACAAGCATTATGAAAAGTGTACATCCCAAATATCTGATTTTAATACTCTTCGCATTTTCGAGCCTATTCTTAAATGCACAAGAAACTGTAATCCTTATTGCTCCAACCATTGAGTTGAGTGAAGGGCAAGAGACTGTAGATGTTGACATAAAGGTCGCATCTTTTACTAATGTTTCTGGTATGCAGTTTACACTCAGGTGGGATCCAGGCATCTTAGAATTTATGCATGTCGATAGTCTTAACTTTGGACTTGATTACCTTGTTTACGCTGATAACTTTGGAATAACAGATGTTAATAATGGGATTTTAACCTTTTTTTGGTTGGATGAATCATTTCAAGGAACAGAAGTAATCGACGGAACCACAATATTCTCATTTAAAGCAAAAGTAAAAGGAACTCCTGGTTCAACTACCAAACTGGAGTTTAGTAATACCCCAACAGCAATTGAGCTCTCTAACCCGAGTGAAATGCCGTTAGACGTAGAACCAAGAACTGGAATTATTTCAGTATTTGGAGTAAGTAGCGTTTCAGAAAACCAACTTGATAAAAGAATAACAATAACCCCAAATCCTTTTAAAGAAAATACAAGAATTGAATTTAACCTGAACAATAGTTCGGATGCCCATTTAAGTGTATATGACTTACAGGGCAAATTAATAATCGAGAAAGTAGAAGAATTCGGCAGTGGATTGCATTCTATCCATATCCAAAAAAATCAATTTTCCGCGGCCGGAACGTATTATTTGTATTTAAGAACCGAAGAATTTCAAGTATCCAAAAAGTTAATTTTTGTAAAATAATTTTTTTAGCTCACATCCCAAATCCGAGAGTACGATGAAAAAGTTTGTTACCTTCCTAATGGTAGGTTACTGCATGTTGATATGTGGTAACGATCTGTTCTCTTCTGTTTATTCTAATAATCCAGATAAGTTTGTATTAGTTGACAATAGCACCTGTATGGCTGCTAATGAAACTGATATGGCTACTGACTGTGGTACAGTATCCGGATTTGCATTTTTTGCTTCAGATGGAATATCTCCAGTGAACGGCCAAGGATGCGTTGATATCGTTGCGCAAAATTTCAATGATATATTATTATTTCAATGGACTATGGAGTTTAACTCCACTGTTGCCACTTTTAGTCATGTTAATATTGTAAACCTTCCAGATACAATATTTTCATCTCAGCCAAGTGGACCAGATCTCATTACTGTTTCTTGGCAATCAGCAAATTTTTCAGGAATTAATGTTCCTGATTGCGAAGTATTGTTCCAAGTATGTTTTGATGCGGTTGGTCAAAATGGAGCTCAAACTCCACTTACCTTCTCAGGCGCATCAACAAATATTGAGGTCAGAGATGAAGCTGGTACTTTATTAGATCCAGATTTTTATCCTGGAACGCTGACAATTGATACCAATGCTAAACCTCCGTTTTCATTACAAATCCAAGGCGGACAGTTAGAGGAGAATCAATCTTCTTGTCTGGCAGTGGATGCCAATGGATTAAACAGTGTTACGGATTTAACCATTAGTCACACTTGGGATCCAAGTGTTTTGCAATTGGATCAGGTTAGTGGCTTTAATTTGCCAGGATTAGACGCGTCTGATTTTACAATCAATGCATCTGCAGGAACCGCAGTCCTGAATTGGACCAGCAGTTCTTCAGCTGGAGTAACAGTTGCAGATGGCACAAATATTTATGATTTGTGTTTTACAGCGATTGGTTCACCTGGAACTTCTTCTGCAGTATCAATTACAGATACACCGTCACCAAGTTCTGCAACGGATGCGTCTGGTGATAATTTGACGTTCAATTTATCAAGTACAAACGTAAGTGTTACATCTCCACCAGGAGCATGTGGTTCTATAAATGGATTCTCATTTTATGCTTCAACTGAAGTTGAGCCAACAAATGGCTACGCGTGTGTATCTGTTTCTGCCCAAGATTTCGAAGATGTCTTGACTTTCCAATGGACTATGTTTTATGATTCAACAATAATTGAGTTGGATTCAGCATACGCTGTTTCATTACCATCAGGAAGTTTCGTTTGGGGACGTAATACGAACAGTCCAAATATTGGAGTGCCTGGACCGAGTCAGATTCCATCAAATGTACAATATCCAGCGGGTACGAATAAATTAATAACAGTTTCTTGGTTGGAACCAAGTTTTGGTGGGTTTACACTAAATCCAGACTGCCTTACTTTGTTTAATCTTTGTTTTGATGTTGTTGGAAATGATGGTCAAACTTCACCAGTCGTTTTTTCAAGTTCACCAACAAACGTAGAAGTGGCGGATTCTGATTCTAATATTTTGCTAAATAATGATGGGCCATTTGAAGATGGTTCAGTACGTATAGAAGATGCTCCAGCAGTATCAAATTTGTCTGTAAATATTGGAAGTACAACTATTGAAGAAGGAAGTACTGCCTGTATTCCAGTAACAGTCAATGGTTTTACTGATATTACTCAATTTCAAGGAAGTTTAAATTGGGATGCATCATCATTGACATTCGTAGAAGTGCGAGGTTTCAATCTTGCTGGAATGGACGCAAATGATTTTACGACTAATTCAGCTGCAGGAAATTTATCATTGAATTGGACATCACCTTCTGGTGGCGTTACCTTACCTAATGGAAGTACGATTTACGAGGTTTGTTTTCAGGCAATCGGAAGTGCAGGTACAAGTTCAACAGTTTCTATATCTGACACGCCAGTTACAAATAGTGCAACAAATACAAATGGGCCAGTACCTAATATAATACCTGGTTCAACGAGTATATCTATTGCAACTCCTCCAGGTGCATGTGGTTCTATTAATGGACTATCATTTTATAGCTCAACAGAGTGTGCAGAACCAGGAGACAATGTTTGTGTAGGAATCAGTGCAGCTGAATTTACTAATGTAATGACATTCCAATGGTCAATGGCTTATGACTCAACAATTTTGGAATTGGATTCAGTTTATGCCGTTGCTTTACCAGCAGCATTGATTTGGGGACCAAATACAAATAGTCCAAATATTGGACTACCTGGCCCATCAAATTTGCCATCAAACTTCCAATATCCGACAGGTACAAATAAAGTAATAACAGTTTCTTGGTTAGAGCCAAGTTTCTCAGGGGTAACATTGACACCAGATTGTCAAGTATTGTTCAATTTATGCTTTAATGCAATTGGGGCAGGAGGTCAAAGCTCTCCTATCATATTTTTGGATAGACCTGCCAATGTAGAGGTGGCAGATCCAAATTCAAATATTTTATTAAATAATGACGATTCATTTGAAGGGAGTAGAGTTGATATCAAAACTTCATGTAGTGGAACACCTCCACCAGCACCAGATGTCCCGTTGCCTTCGAGAGTTGATATTGTAAATGTTAACTGTAGTGGTGCAAGCACTGGAAGCATTGATTTGACTTTTGATCAAAGTACGACTGGGTTAACATTCATGTGGACACCGGGCAACGTTTCTACAATGGATTTAAATAATGTAGGAGCTGGGACTTATTCTTTGAATATTTCTAATGGAAGTAAAGATACAACACTGAATTATACCGTAAATGAGCCTCAAAATGCACTTGATGGGTCAATTGGTGATGTGATTCAAATAAAATGTAATGGCAGTAGTGATGGAGCGATAAGTATCGTAGCATCAGGCGGTACACCTGGATATTCTTATAATTGGAACCCTGCGTTGCCATCAGCTGCTGTTCAAAATAATTTAGCAGCAGGCAACTATACCGTAACCGTAATGGATGCAAATGGCTGTACAGATATTGTTGGGCCAATTACAATTACGGAGCCAACACCAGTACAAATTTCGGAAACAGTGACAGATGTGAATTGTGCAGGAAGAAGCAACGGAAGTATTTCCTTATCACCAAATGGAGGAACTCCAGGTTTAGGATATTTATACAATTGGAATCCAAGTTTGCCACCAACTGCAACTCAAAATAATCTTTCGGCAGGCAGCTATGCAGTGACCGTTTCTGATTCAAATGGATGTACTGCGACTGGTAATTATACAGTTGGTTCTACAGCACCGCTAAATATTACATTAGGTTCTAATGGTATTGGAGGTGAAGCAAATGGAAGCGATGGTTCAATTGATATTGAAGTGACTGGTGGAATTACAGCTGGATTACCTAATGGCTACATTTATGTTTGGACTCCAACAGGTCAAAGCACTCAGGATGCAAGCAACTTGGCAGCTGGTCAACATACTGTATCTGTAACAGATGCAGTTGGTTGTACAGCAACCGCAACATTCACAGTTGATTTTGTTGGCCCAGCATACATGACAGGAGCAATTAATGTATCAGATGCTTGTGTTAACAGTAGTAATGGTTCAATTACGGTGAATTTCACAGGTGGAGTTAATCCGCAAATTTTGTGGGTTAACCTAAGTGGAGGAGCGGCACCAACATCGCCAACATCATTTAGTATTACAGGATTAGAACCAGGTTTATATGGATATACGATTACGGATCAAGGAGTCCAAGTTGATTCTGGTTCTGAGCTCGTTAGTATCCACACACCTCTAAGTATAACAGCAAATATTTCAAATGAAATAAATGGTAATGATGGAAGCATCAATCTAAATCCGTTAAACGGTGTTGGACCATATACTTTCGAATGGAGTAATATAAATGGTACAAGATTAGGTGGCAATGAGCCATTCTTAAATGGCTTACAAGCAGGAACCTACATGGTGAATGTCATTGACAATGGAACTGGATGTTCAAATTCAGCAACCTTTACCGTTGAAGATCAAAGGCCAGTGAGTATAGGACAATTAGACGTAAAAGACTCAGATTGTCCAGGAGCGTCAAGTGGGTCCGTTTGCTTTGAAGTGACTAATGGAGTTCCTAATTTCACAATATTATTAACTGGGGGACCAACTGGTTTTGTTCCAAGAAATGAGACAAGAACAACTCCTGCAACGTTTACATTTTGTGAAGAAAATTTGCCACCAGGAACTTATACCATTACGGTAACAGATGCAAATACATCTGTTATCTCAAGAACATTTACGATTAACGAACCAGCACCATTCTCAGTGATTCCAGCAATTACTCCTGCAACTGATACCGATAACGGAAGTATTAGTCTGACGATATCTGGTGGAACGCCACCATACAACGAGAATTGGGGAGGTAATAATCCTAATGACTTACCTGCCGGTAATTATAGCGCAACCGTAACAGATGGAAACGGGTGTACTTTTACGACAGCGAGCTACTCAGTAACAAGATTCAGAATAATAGATGTTGATATAGTTGATGCAAGTTGTGTTGACGCTTCTAATGGTTCAATTGAAATAGTAGTTGACGGAGGTGGACAATCCTATACTTATATTTGGGAAAATGCAGCAGGTGATGATATCAGCACAGCTTCTTCAGTAACGAATCTGATGCCTGGCACTTATACAGTGTATGTTACAGACGTAAATTCAAGTATAAGAATAAGTGAAACTTACACAGTAGGTGAGCAATCAACCATTACTTCAACTGGAACATTAACTACCAATTTTGGCGGGTTCAATGTTTCCTGTAATGGAGGAAGTGACGGTCGAGCAAGAGTCAACCCAGCTGATGGTCAAGCACCTTATACTTATGCATGGAATGATGGTCAAAGCACTCAAGAGGCACTTGATTTGCCAGCAGGTGTTTCGACAGTGACGGTTACAGATAATGTTGGATGTAAATCTATAACAGAAGTTACTTTGTCTCAACCATCTGCGATTAGCATAAATGAGCAAATAATAGGCGTTAAATGTTTCGGTGAGACAAACGGAGAAATTCAATTGTTTTTAAACGGTGGCGTACGGTACCAAAGTGCAGAAGGATATATTTTCATGTGGGACGAGCCAAGTTTTGCACCGGGGCCAACTATTAGAAATATTGGAACTGGAGTATATCCAGTAACCGTTGAAGACGCTAATGGCTGTCAAGTAACAAGCGATGTTGTAGTAACTGGTCCAACTGGCCCATTAGTAGCACAAGTTGAGACAACTCCAGCGGATGATAATTGTAATGGTACTACAAGAATTGAAGTTGTTGGAGGAACCCAGCCATATTTCTACAAGTGGTTCAACAGAGAAGAGGCGGATAGTACAGACAGAGAACTTTTCGGACTTTGTTCAGGTACTTACTTTGTAGAGATAACCGATGCAAATGGCTGTACAGTTACTGCTTCAGGAAATGTTGATAACACAAGTATCGAGTGCTTAACTACAAGAGCGGTAATCACCCCAGATGGTGGTGGATTAAATGAAGAATTTATCATCTGGTGTATCGAGCAATACCCAGATAATACTTTAGAAATATACAATCGTTGGGGACAATTGGTTTGGGAACAAGATGATTATGACAACACATGGACAGGTCTAACCATGAGAGGTGGTCAAGTTCCAGATGGAGCATACTTCTATGTGTTCAGATATACAATTAACGGTGAGGTTAAGCAGACCAAAGGTTCGTTTACTTTATTGAGAGAATAATCGGCTTTTGACGATATCGTGCCCTGAGCGAAGCCGAAGGGTACGATATCGTGAAATCCAGTTTTTAGCAATTTAAACAAATTTTCATCCCATAATTTTAATAACCGATTTAAAATGAAAAAATTAATAACAGTTATATGCTTTGCATTTAGTTTGAGTTTTGCGAATGCGCAAGACCTTGCTCAAGATGCAGCAATTTTTACGCACTACCATATCAATCCAATTTTAATCAATCCTGCTTATGCTGGTTTTCAAGAGGTTCATCATTTACAGATGAATCTTAGAAATCAGTGGACAATGTTTCCAGGGCAACCTGCAACCTATGCAGTTAATTACAATGGCCCTTTCGGGAAAAATATTGGATTAGGAGTTAATGTTTTGTCAGAAGACATTGCTCAAATGTCAAGGTTCAAAGCAGGTATGAATTACTCTTTTAAAGTAAAATTTAAAGAGTTTAAAATGAGTGCAGGACTTTCAGCTGATTACCAAAGTATCAATCTGGCAAATTCTATTTACGATCAGCCAAACCCACTTTATGAGCAAGGTGATTTTATTGTAGAAGATGCAATTGATGGTATCAAATATTTTGATGCAGCACTTGGTTTCTTTGGCGAATACCAAGACGCAACTTACTTTGGATTATCATTTCCAAATATGGTAAGAGCACGTATTGACGCAGCAGTTGGTAGTGATGGACAATCCACAGGTGGGGGATTAGGTGAGTATTACATCTTTCATTTAGGACATAAATTAAAATTTGAGGAGCATGGAATTACAATCAATCCTTCCATGATGCTTCGAAAAATAAAAGATGTGCCATTTCAAGTGGACTTCAATTTATTAACTGGTTTTGTAGATGATAAACTACAGGCTGGTGTAAGTTACCGTTCAGGAGTGGGTGGAGCAGTAGGTCTTTTGTTAGGTACCAAATTGCCTCCATTTGCAGCTTACTATTCTTATGATGTATCATTCCAACGTTTCCAACAATATAATGGGGGAGCGCATGAGATTACAGTAGCTTTTGATTTTAAAAATATTTTAGGAAGAAAATCTACTACTTCTGGTAGTAATTAAAGACATATCTTCTGACCCCAAATGACATTCGTCATTTAAGATTAGAATATACAATTGGTTTTTGGGATAGCCTCTTTTCATTAATTTGAAAGGGGGCTTTTTTAGTAGAACCCAATTTTTTTTGGGTTAAAAATTTAGAATACCAGAAACGAATAAAAAAAACATTCCTAAAGACAAACGCATCAAAGTATTTTTTTATAAAATTGCTTGCTTATCGTATGTGGAACTTCATTTTCATTGAAAAAAAAATGTAAACTATTCGATATTTTTGTTACTCTCGAATTATTAGAGATATATACAACACCTCCAAGACTTAGCCGCAGTGCGGGATTTGTCCAATAATTAAAAACTTCTTAGTTTTGAATATTATAAGTAAGTGCTTGGACAAAATTAAACATAGAATAAATGCTTGCTTACTTTTGTTCTGATCGAGGCATTTTTTCTTTGCGTATCCTTAGATACGGAACTAAAAAATAACAAAGAGCAGGACAAAAAGAAGTGAGTATTTACTTATGGTTATTTTTGTCCAAGCACTTAGCTTAAGTTAAATAATAGTCATTTATGATAGCGCAAATTTTTTGTTAATCAAGGCATAAATTATTGCATAGCCGAGCTACTTAACAAGCAACGAAAACAAAAAAAATAATGCTTGACAAATCAAAATTTTCTGGGAAATTACGCCAATTAGGACTTTTATATCATGCCGATTGGGTGAGGTTTTATGTTGAAAAATTTAAAAACAGAAAAGCGAACCATGAATTTAAAAAGAAGAATCCAAATGTAAAACTCCCGCCCGATTACCTTATCTATGAGTCATTTCAATTAGATTATGAAAAGTATTACGCAGAAGGCAAAGAAACCGCTCAGTGGCTCATAAATCACCTTTTGAAACACACTAATCTCAAAGACAAAAAGATATTAGATTGGGGCTGTGGACCAGGTAGAATCATCCGACATCTCCCATCCATCGTTGGCAATAATTGCAAGTTTTATGGAACAGATTACAATAAAGATTCAATAGCATGGTGTACTAAAAGCCTCAAAGGAATAAATTTTAATAACAATACTTTAAAGGCAGACTTACCTTATCCTGATGATTTCTTTGATGCAATTTATGGCATTTCAATTTTTACACATTTATCAGAAAAAATGCACTTTGATTGGAACAAAGAACTATTGAGAGTTTTGGCTCCAGGAGGTATTTTGTTTTTAACGATGCAAGGTGATAATTATAAAGCTAAACTCGGTGAAGACGAATTGAAAAAATTTGAAAGTGGAATGTTGGTCATTCGGGGAAATGTAAAAGAAGGACATAGGACTTATTCTGCATTTCAACCAAAAGCGTTTACTATTAAGCTTTTTGAAGCAATTGAAGTACTCGAACACATAGAGCGGCCAATAAAAGGTAATTGGTATCCTCAAGATATTTGGATTTTTAGGAAGTAATTGTGTTTCATTTTTTTAACCAAAAAATGAAACACATATAACATTTATTTTTCTATCAAAAAAAATAACACGTATAATCACTTTGGCACAATATTCCTATATAGTATAGTATATCATCATACATTAAAAAATGATTGATAACCACAACTACGCTACACAAAATAAAACTCGCATAAGGTGAGTAAATTCAAAAAAAATATTGAGCATTAAACATACAATGAGAAGTACCCAGAGATTGAGTTAAACTATTTTAAACCGAGAAAAACTATTTAAGAAATTTCCTTTCTATTCTCCATTTTCCTAAGGAGAAGGTTTTTATTTCGGACCACTTTATCTGGACTTCCTATTTAAACATTTTGGCTTGTTTTAATCTATGAGATCGGCAGATCTCTATTTCAAAAATAGATCAGTTGCAGCGATGCGGCCTGGTATAGATTTGGGCAATCCCGACTTTGAGAAATTACGCACACACACACATTGAGAGACTTTTTTTTATTATGCTAAAAACTACATTAAACTCATGAAAAGATTTTATTGCGCTTTCCTGAGACGGAATGCAATCAAAAAAGGAGGCATACCAAAGCTGATAGCTTTTTCCCTTCTTTTAATGATAAGTGCTCTAATAACTGATGCAAAGGCACAGTGTACGGTTCAATGTAATCCTGATATCGAAATCTCTCTATTCAATAGATTAGATTTAACAATAACTCCAGAAATGGTCGTTTTTGACCCATATCAGAATTGTCCGGGAGCAAGTTTTGAAATCAAAGTATATGATAATCAAGGCAACCACACAGGTGACTTTGTGAATCACACCATGCTCAACGAAGCAATGACTTTAGAAGCAATCAACATTAATAATGGAATGAATTGCTTAGTTAATTTGAAAGTTGTTGATGAGTTGGCTCCACAAATTGGATGCATGGATGTGTATGTGAGTTGCGGCGATTCTATTCAGCCAGCGTTGATTGGTTTTCCCTCTGTTTCAGACAACATCAGTTTACTATCACAAAGTGATTTGTTTTACTCTGAGCAACTGGAAAATTTTCCATGCCTTCATACCGTAAATGGAAATGCAGTGACTTCTGTCGTGCATAGAAACTGGAAAGCAATCGACAGTAGCGGCAACCTTGGTAATTGTGTACAAGAGATTTATTTTTTGAGAAAAACATTATCAGATGTTGTTTTTCCACTTGACCGAGATGGTTTTGATGCACCCTTCCTACAATGCGGATCAGATAATCCAAATGACCTTACCGTAGCCGGCGCACCTTCCATTGATGGCAACCCCCTTAATAATTTTCATAATTGCGAAATCGCAATTTCGTATAGTGACGATATACAGCCAGTCTGTGGCGGAGAAGAAAGAATTTTGAGACATTGGCAAGTTACAGATTACTGCATAGATAGTTCTTTGAATCATGTTCAAGTAATTCGTTTAAAAGACGTTTTGGCACCGACGATTGAAGTAGCAGATACACTAACATTTAGCATGGATGTCAATCAATGCGGCGCTACCATTACACTTCCAAATGCAACATTGACGGACAATTGTTCTAATGCAACTGAAAGCATTTTGTGGAGCTATGGAATGGGAGTAGGACCTTATCCAAACGTTACTCAAGGATATCATCCAGTAACTTATAATGCAACTGATGACTGTGGAAATGTTTCTACCCAAACATTGATTGTTTTGGTAGTTGATACACAAGTTCCAACAGCAGTATGTGATTTGAGTAAAGAGTTATCTTTATTAAATGATGGAACTTCAACCGTAGATGCATCTACTTTCGATGACGGAAGTCATGATAACTGTGGTATAGCATCAGTTGAAATTTCAAGAGATGGTGAGCCATACAATCAAGAAATCACATTCACTTGTGATGATATGCAAGCACCAGTTCCAGTTGTTTTGAGAGTTACAGATGTCAATGGTTTTGAAAATACCTGCGATGTCAATGTTTCGGTTGTGGATAATATAAAACCACAATTGAACTGTCCTGCAGCTGTGCTAATCAATTGCACAGATGATGTAAATGATACTCAAATAACTGGTTTTCCAATTACTTCTGACAACTGTATGATTGATACCGTTACCTACGCAGACAATATGAGATTGAATGCTTGTGGAATCGGTTCAATAGATAGACACTGGACTTCAAGAGACAATAGTGGTAACGAAAGATCATGTATCCAGTCGATTACCATAGAAGATAATACCAACATCTCAGTTGTGTTTCCAGATGATTTCATATCGTATGGATGTGCGGCAAGTTTTAATCCTGATATAACTGGAAGACCAGTCATTAGCGGTGAAAATTGCGAAGACTTAGATGTGGATTTTATTGACGAAGTTTTCAACGATAACTACCCCGCTTGTCAGCGAATCGTAAGAACCTGGACGATAATTGACGGATGTGTTTATCAAGGTGGAACAGATGGAAAATGGGAAGACAAACAAACAATAGAATTGATTGACACCATTGCGCCCGAGTTGATAACAATGGCAGATGTAATAGTCGGTGCAGGCAATTTTGAATGCGAAGGAACCGTAACAATTGCCGATATGATGGCAACGGATTGTAGCGCAAATATTTCAATTACAAATGACTCTCCACATGCTGACGATAACGGTCGCAATGCCAGTGGAACTTATCCGATAGGAGAGCATATCGTAACCTTTTTTGCAAGCGATGGCTGCGGAAATATGTCTCAGACAACATTGAAAATAACGGTTGAAGATAATAAACCACCCACCCCAGTTTGTAATCGAGGAATCGCACTATCACTTAATTCTGACGGAACGGTAGCGATCCATACTTCGATAGTTTCCAACGGTGTTTGGGACAATTGCTCAGCTGCCGGAACTGTACAATTAGAGGTGACTCCAAATGTATTTACCTGTGGTGAAGTTGGTGACCAAACCGTAACCTTAACTGCAATTGATGAATCTGGGAATAGCGGATTTTGTACAACGGTGGTAACGATTCAAGATAACCTTGATGTTTGCAATGTTGATGAAAACATAGCAAGCATTGCTGGGAAAGTGCAGACAGTATCAGGTCAGCCAGCAGTTCAAGTTTTGATGGGATTGACAGGCGGTGTGCCAAGAGGAATACAAACCAATACAGATGGAAGTTATCGTTTTGATGGTCTTCCAAAAGATAAAGATTACTCAGTATTGCCAACTTATGATGTAGATATTGATGAAGGAGTGACGACGCTTGATTTAGTACTTGCGACCAAGCATGTTTTGAATGTCGCTCGATTTACTTCTCCATATCAATGGATTGCCGCAGATGCAAATCGGTCTGGTACTATTTCTACACTTGATATTGTGGCAATTAGAAAAGTAGTGCTGAAAGTAGAAAACTCTTTTCCAAATAATACCTCTTGGAGGTTTGTTGATGCCAACCACATCTTCCCAGATGATACGAATCCTCTAACGGGTTTTGTGCCAGAAGCAGTGAGCATCAATAACTTAGGATGGAGTCATTTGAATACTGATTTTGTCGCTATCAAAGTAGGTGATTTGAATGGAAGTGCTAACCTCAACAATGCTGGGAGCATTGACGATAGAACCACTTTTAGGAAAGTAAAATTGACTACTAAAAATAAATTGTTAAAAAAAGATGAATCGGTCACTGTGCCAATTGAAATAGAAAATGCAGAACAAATCAGCGGCTTCCAGATGACTGTCGAATTTGATAAAAATGCCCTTGAATGGAATGGTATAGAGTCCAGCGATTTTATTGAAATTAATAATGGAAACATTGGCCAAACGAACCTTAATGATGGTTTTCTAACAATTAGTTGGAATTCAGAAAACGAAATCTCTATTCCAAAAAATGGAGTTTTATTTAATCTGAAATTCAATACGAAAATGGAAAGCGAAATAGGGGAGGTGTTGACTATAAATTCCAAACTTGTAGCAGCAGAATCATACACTGCCCATGGAAATGATTTTGAAACAAAAGTAATTGATTTCGAAATCGAAAAGATGGACGAATATGGATTAGAAATCGCAGCTTATCCCAATCCATTTTATGACGAAACGAACCTCGTTTTTCAACTGCAAAATGATGCAGATGCGAAACTGACACTGTACGATTTGAGTGGAAAACAGATTTCTGTTAAATCTGGTTTTTTCAAAAAAGGAAAGAATGAGTGGCGATTAAATCCATCGGATTTTGAAAATCACCACGGTGTCATCGGTTACCAATTGATTACAAATACTGGCTTAACCAAAAGTGGTAAGTTAGTAAGAATGAAACATTAAAAAAATAAGTTCAAAGTTGAAGGTTTTAAGTTGAATGAATTTTTAACAAACAATTTTGACTTCTAAGATATTGCATATTTAGATTTTGGAATGGTAGGTTGCTCTCTGTGAGAGCAGAGGCAACCCTTCTTTTTTCTTGAACTAAAATTAGCGAAGAGATTTTGAGTTTAACATTTTGAGACGTAGTTTTTTAGCATAATGTGTTTTTGAGCGCACCTGGTTTAATTTTTTTAGATGGACTATAATTCTTTAACCTATTACACAACACTAATGAATTTCTATGCACAACAAACTCAAACCAGGTGCAGCTCTTTTTTAAATTAAGAAAATATTTCAGCGGCATTTTTGATTTCATTTCAGCCGCTTCGATTATACAAGAATTTTATACAACCAGTAAATACAAACATAGTTTGTGGTGCTTTTGATGCATTGCAAGCCTGACATTGGTTTACTTTTCCCTAAAGACGGGCGGAAAGACAGCCAAACCACTTACACACATTTTTCTAACTATTTATTTAATTTTTAAATCATTTTATCCCATGAGAAAAACAGAGCTTACTAGCATGTTTAACACCTGGATTAAAAGTGCTTTTCCCTGGAAGAATGCTGTTAATTCCAGAACTGTTCAATTGGTCAGAGCTAGTTTGGTACTTTTTCTGGCATTTAGTTGGGCGCAAAATTCAACTGCCCAATGTACTTTATCTTGTAATCAAGCTGCGCAGGTATCATTACCTGGTCCAGTAGCAGGTTGTGAGGCAAACGTAACACATGACATGGTATTGACTTCAAGTTTGGCAGTTTGTCCGGGCTCAAAAGAAGTTTATATCTATAATTCAGCTGGCACATTGTTGCCACAGAGAACTTGGACAGATGCTTCATCTGTAACCCATGTTGGAACATTGGTAGATGAGACCTACGAGGGTCTTACACTTACTGTAAATGTAAAAGACAATGCTACTGGTAACGAATGCTGGGGGGCTATTAAAGTTGAAGATAAATTAGGCCCAAGTATTAGTAATTGCCGCGACACTACTTTATTTTGTATTCAGGATTCACGTCCTGTAAGTGAAGGTGGTGAGGTAACCGATCCTGATTTTGATGACTGTATGGGCGCTTCTACTTTGGTCATCAGTTATGTTGATCAAATTACAAACGGTACTTGTAGTGATCCTTTCTCTTCTTTGATTAGAAGAACTTGGAGAGCTACGGATAAAAATGGAAATGTAGAAACTTGTACTCAAACGATTACTTTAGATAAAGTAACTTTGGCAAGTGTGACTCCAGTTTGTCCAACGAATGTTTCTTTAGATTGTGTAAATCCTAACAGGCTCCCAAGTATTGAACCAGAAGACACTGGATACCCTACTGTAATGATTGGAACGACAACTGTTGATGTCGTGCCAGGTGCATCTGCATTCTGTTCTTTGGCAGCTTCTTATACTGATGAAGAATATGAATTATGTGGAATTGGAAGAAAGATCCTCAGAACTTGGACAATATATGATTGGTGTACACCAATTGGCCCAGGAAACCCTTGGTCATGTATTCAAGTGATTAAATTTGAAGATACTACAGCACCTACTATTTTAGGTGACCCATGTGCTGCACCTTTAGAGGCAATTACAAGCGCTCATGTTTGTAGTGCTGATGTAACTGTTCCGCCGATTAGAACTGGAGATTGTTCGGATGTTAGTGTAAAAATTAGTTCCAATTTCGGAGTTATCAATGCTAACGGTGGTGTATTAGAAAATGTACCTTATGGAACACACTTCATTAATTATATCGCAACAGATGATTGTGGAAATTCAACTACTTGTACAAGACAAGTAAATGTAACAGATAACGTACCACCAGTAGCCGTTTGTGATGAGTTTACAGTTGTATCTCTAACTTCGGATGGAACTGGAATCGCAAATGCTTCTACCTTTGATGAAGGAAGTAGTGATAACTGTGAGATAGGAAAGATGGAGGTGAGAAGAATGCCAGATAACTGTCAAGACACTACTTACTTCGATTCTTATGCTTCTTTTGAATGTTGTGATTTGGGCGATACAGTTCAAGTAATTTTCCGAGTTTTTGATAACGCAGGAAATTTCAACGAATGTATGGTAGAGGTTGAAGTACAAGACAAATTAGCTCCAGTCATCTCATGCCCTCCTGGCAAAACAGTTGATTGTAGCGCCGATTTGTTCAGCCTTACAAGATTTGGAACAGCGACAGCCACAGACAACTGTGATGTGCTTGATGTTGAAGTAACAGATGAGCGTAATGTTGATAATTGTGGAGTTGGTACAATTGATAGAATTTTCACAGCAGAAGATACAGACGGTCGTACAGCTGAATGTACGCAGGTAATTACGGTAACCAATTCAGATGTTTTCACGATAGACGACATTGAATGGCCATTAGATTATGCTACTGACATTTGCGGAGCATCTACAGACCCAGATGATATTCCATGTGATTCATTGTTGTATTGTCGTCCAGAATTAGCGACAAACAATTGTGGATTGTTGGCAGTAACTTATACAGATCAAAATTTGCCAGTGAATAATTCATGTGTGAAAATTTTGAGAAGATGGACTGTTATTGACTGGTGTCAATATGACCCTAATGGTTCTATTATCCAAGGATACTGGGAATACACACAGACGATTAAAGTTTCAGACAACGAAGCTCCTGTATTGACTTGTACAATGGATACCATCGGAGTTGATAATATCACAGCAAGTTGTCTTGAATTTCCAGTAACAGTTCCACCAGTTGCAGCTTCAGATTGTAGTAACAATTTGGATTACGAAATCCGATTGGATTATGGAAATAATGGAAGAATTGATTCTATAACCACTGGAAACAATGCTTCTGGAATGTACCCTAATGGTTATACAAGAGTAATGTTTGTTGTAAACGACGGATGTGGAAATTCAAGTTTCTGCGAAGTAATCGTTTACGTAATCGACAGAAAGAAACCAACACCTGTTTGTTTCAATGGTTTATCTGCTACTTTGATGCCTACGCCAAGCGGACATGGAGCAGTTACTCTTACTCCAAGGATGTTCAATAATAAGAGTTTTGATAATTGTACTCCAGAGGATAAATTGAAATTTAAATTAGTTCCAAATACCTTTAGATGTGCTGCTTTAGGAGTTCAACTCGTAAGATTGGAAGTAACTGATTTAGCTGGTAATATGGACTTCTGTGAAACATTTGTTGATATCCAAGATAATATGGGAGTTTGTGGAGGCACAACACTTCGTATCGGTGGAGGTATCAAAGATGAA
>CALLVG010000244.1 GCA_938010715.1 uncultured Saprospiraceae bacterium | reverse complement strand
AATAAAAGCAGCGGCGCATAAACAACTTTACTCAGTGTAACCACCATTGAGGTGAGGAAAATGGCCGTCCAACTCCTTACGCCCCATTTTCTTTTATTTGGAGCAGAAGTAAAAATCATTCGCATCAAAATCGCAAAGGTCAAGTAACAAAAACCATAAGTAAAACTATCCGCCGTCATTCCAGAATTGATAAAAAGAGAAGAGGGCAGTAAGGCAATCGCAGCGAAAGTATTTTTATGAAAAGGAATAATTCGAATAGCCAAATAGATCAAAGATACCCAAAAAAGAAACCCAGCCATACGAGTTAAATACAACAAAAACAAAGGTGGAAGCTCCAACCAAATTCCAACTTTTAGACAATGCGACTGCACAAAATAGGGAATTGGAACATAGTAAGCGACATTCGGAAAATCAACGAATTGTGTTTTTTCTGGCTGTAAAGGAACCATGCTGGCAGCAACCAAAGTATTCCAATCCACCTTCGCATCATAATCATATCGGAGATAGCGAAAACTTCTTTCTAAATCAATCAAATTTGAAGGTAACTCGCCACCAAAACGAGCATCATTGGTTTTTTCTCCAAACCAATTCCCTTCTGCAATATGATAAGTTCGATACAGGTGATGCCCCTCATCAGGCACCTGAAACGGCGGCACGAGGAAGATGTAAATCAGCCCAAAAAGCAGGGAAGTGATTAGAAAAAAATTCTGTGGTGCGAGTGATTTGATGATCAGATTTTTTTTTGAGATGCAAAGGTAATTTTTTAGAATGGCTTATCTTGCTGCCATTATGATAGATTTGCCGCCAACAGAAAATCAAATTCTAACCGTCACCAATTTCCAAGACCTAATTTCCACTCCCTTTTCTGGAAATAAAAACGCGATCTGCTGGAATCGAAACCTAATCGGTGATTTTTCGGAAATCGTTAAAAAGATAAAAATCGACGAAGAAATGGCGACGCTTGAAATAGAACAACTTCATGATTTGGACTTGAGTGAAGAGGGACAACTCGCACGTGATCTCATTTTGAACGACTTAAAAGTCTTGGAAGAGCAGGGCGCATCTCCGATCTTAAATCTAATAAAATCCTACCAAAGAGACGATGCGTACCCTTATTTTCCTACGGATGTCTATTCATTTCATGTCGATAGATCGACGGTTCCGTATGCGACTTATCTATGTACTTACCACGGCGCATCAAGTGAAATTTTACCAAACGCTCAAGCCACTCAAAAAATACTAATCCCTCATATCCGCGAAGAACTCATGAAATTACATGGAGAAGGGGAGGAGGGGTTTGAATCTTTTTTGAGTGAGTTTTTTTTCGACCTACACTATCAAGCAAAACCGAATGCACAGCCCATCAGTTTAGGACTTGGTCACCTATGGAAGTTGGCGATTGATCATCCTGGTAGTGAAGTGCTACCATGTGTTCATCGTGCACCAATCGAAAAAGATGGCGAGCCAAGACTACTGTTAATCTGTTGATTTTAATTAAAAAAAATCTAAACCTTAACTCATGTTATTCGCAAGCAAAATCATCATCGGATTAGTTGCCCTCATTCATCTCTACATTTTATGGTTTGAAATGTTTGCATGGGAAACAAAAGGGCCAAAAGTTTTCAGAAGTTTTCCAAAAAATTTGTTTCCACAAACAAAATCTATGGCAGCCAATCAAGGTTTGTACAATGGATTTTTGGCTGCAGGTTTGATTTGGTCTTTCTTTATTGCTGACCCAGTTTGGAGTACCAATATTGCCCTTTTCTTTTTGGGATGTGTAGCGGTCGCAGGTATTTTTGGAGCGGCAACTGCTGACAAAAAAATCATTTTTGTACAAACAGTTCCAGCGGTGATTGGAATTGTGCTTGTGCTTTTGAGGTAATTATTTTATTGAGAGCAAGGATGCCTACTTCGAGCAAGGATGCGTACTTCGAGCGCAGCCGAGGTGCACAAAAGTGGAAAACGAATCTCTGCTCATGTGCTTCTCGGCTTCGCTCGAAGTACACATTCGAGCCGCGCAAAATCCGCGTAAACCCGCGTTTATCCGCGTCATCCGCGTTCCTCTAAATCGCTCTAAGTGTGCCGCTCTAAAAAGAAGTTACAACGTCAACCAATAATTAAACTTCAAAACCAAAGCTCGATTTTTCAAACCAAAAACATCGACCGCGTAGTTGTCAGTAAAGACCACAAACAAGTCAGACATTGGCGCATATCGCCATTGAAACCGACTGTTGAGATTAAAATTATCGCTTTGTGTATTGTATTGAAGGAAGGTGGTCCAAAAAATACTTTTAGAAAAATTGATTTCGATTCTTGGACCGACAAGCCAAAGGTCAGCAGTGCCAAAATTGTCAGGAAGTTCGACGTAATTGCGTTCGAAATCAATGGAGAAATTTCCCCATGGCTGTCTTCTGTATTTTAAACTACCTTCAAATTTAGAAATGGTTCCGTTGTAAAATTGACCGATTTCTGCACCAACTCGATAGGAAAATAATTTACGTGAATTGGAACGAAAACTAACTTCTCCAGTCCCAAAGTTGTACCAGCCAGCCGGTAAAAAATCAAATTCGTCTCCGAGCAAATTCGTTTCGAAAGGAAGTTCTTCATGAGTGTATTCTCCTTTAAATCGTAGTCTGGAAGTGTTCATGAAGTTGATATTCCAACTCAATTCGTTATTTGATAAACTAAAGCCAGTACCTCGACTCCAGACATTAAAGGCCTCCAAATTGAAGTTGTGCCAATTGATTTTTCGGTTTTCTCCTTTTGGGAAAATTTTATAACCTACATTATTAAAGGAATGGGTGTAGCCGATGCGCACGGTTGTATCGCGACCTGCATCATAGTTATCCAAACGTCGGTTGAATCCTGCATCGGTCAGATAATTTTCACCTAAATCCAATATATCTTGTGAAAACGAAAACCGTCTGGTTGTGTATTGAAAACCCGTGTTAACCATCATGTTGTCACCAAAATTTTTAGGTGAAAACGAACCATGCAATCCTAGCCAAGTTTGAAAATTTCCATCAGGTCGATTGTATCGAAACTCTCCACTGAGGTTGCGACCAAAATCTTCGGAGTCAATTTTTCCATCAGAAAAACCTTGGCGATTGATAATCATACCATTGAAGGAAGAACGACCCAAAACCCTTTGATTTAAAGCGGCGACAGAGTAATTTTGAGGTGCCAACAAATCGGTCGAACCTGTTTGCATAGTCATCAAGCCAATACGTGTGTTTTCTGTTGCATTACCACTCAAGCGTGCGCCAAAATATATCGGAACCGAATTGCCATCTTCATCTAAACCAATTCGACGAGAGAAAAACGGACGAACAGGCGGCAGCCCAAACCGATTGAAAATATCACTATTTTCTAAAAAGAAAGTCCTCCGTTCTGGAAAGAAAAGATTGAAACGAGTAAGGTTAGTTTGCTGAACATCGACCTCTACTTGCGAGAAATCTGGATTAACCGTCAAGTCCAAATTTAATGAATTGGTCACGCCTACCTTTGCATCCAAGCCAACATTACCTGTAAATTTTGTAGAAGGATTTATTGCTTCATTATCTAAAGTAGTGCCTCCTGTGATGTATGGAATGATGGAAACATTCGATTTAGTTTTGGCAGGCGTTTGGTCAAATTGAAGCGTTCCTGTGTATCCCAGATCAACTCCATTAAATTGCAATGGAACAAATGCCCACGTCGAATACATATTATTTCCAACATCACATCTGAGGAAGTTGATGCCCCATTCCTTGAGGTCTGCATCGTAACGTAATGTTTTGAAAGGAATCGCGAATTCAGCTGTCCAATCACCGTTTGCTTGCCGGATCGTTTTTACAAACCATTTATTATCCCAATCTCTTTTTATCGGGTTGTCGCCATCTGCGGTGAGTAGTCCTTCGCTTTTGACGCCGATGGCATTGGTATAAAATATAAAACCGTTGGACTGCTGATTAACTGGATCAAGAATCAAAATCATTCCATCCGAATCCCAAATTGATTTGTCTCTTTTTAAAGTTTGAATGACGTAGTTCGGGCTGTCTTCAAAACAAGTCGCACCCACATATAGGTAGTTGTCGTCGTAGGTGACTTTGACCTCTGTTTGCAGTGGAGGAAGCCCGATGTCGGTCGGCCATTTATTCAAAAACTGAGAAGTGACCTCAGCATTTTTCCAACTTGCTTCATCGAGCAAACCATCGATCTTTATGGACTCAGTTGCCTTTTTAGCACTGATTTTATATTTTTCTTTATTAACGCCGTTTTGGGCAATCGCACTGCCTAAAGTGCAAAGAAGCATCAGTGAAAAAAGGGAGACTCTCATTTGTCTTAACTTCAAAACATCTTTTTAATTTCAAGTGTTTTTGTTTGGAAGCGCAAAAGTATGTCTTTTTTTAGAAGTAGTTTGTTTTTGCTAATACATTGAAGATATTGAGCAGTAAAAAGGATTAAAAATGAAATGATATTTAGGTCTATGGCGAATTTAAAAATAAATCAAAATCCAAAAATTGAACAGAAGCTCAAATCTTATCCAAAAGAAATAATTCCAAAGATTCAATTTCTACGCGATCTGATTATTGAAACCGCAAAAGAAAATGAATCCATTCTGGAAATTGAAGAAACTTTGAAATGGGGAGAACCGAGCTATTTAGCCAAAAAAGGAAGTACAATTCGAATCGATTGGAAACCTAAAAAGCCAAATCAATATGTGATGTATTTTAAGTGTACGAGCAAATTAGTGCTTACTTTCAAAGAGGTTTTTGGAGATACTTTTAATTATGAAACAACAAGAGCAATTGTCTTTGGATTGGATGAAAAAGTGCCCATCAAAGAATTGAAAGAGTGTGTTGAAATGGCTTTGACTTACCACAATATTAAGGATAAGCCATTATTGGGGAAAGAGCCAAAAGCATAAATATTCTGCTTCTTTTGATATATTCAGTTTTCCTCGGATATGAAAATTACCTTTTGAAAAACGAAACATTTGTTGGTGAAAACACTATAATGAAAAATAAATTCACTTAAATTTGCCCGAATTTTTACTTAAGTTTTCCTAACCAAAATTAAATTAAACATGACTAAGGCTGCTAAGTCTAAGCTGGACAATTTCATGTCACATGTTGCCGCAACTAATCCGGGGCAACCTGAATTTCACCAAGCCGTTCACGAATGGGCGGAAGTGGTGGTTCCTTTTATTCAAAAAAACAAAAAATACGCCGGGCATAATTTGTTGGAGCGTTTGGTTGAACCTGAACGCACCATTAGCTTTCGCGTAACTTGGGTGGATGACAAAGGAAACATCCAAGTGAATAAAGGATACCGCATTCAATTCAATCAAGCAATCGGCCCATACAAAGGTGGATTGCGTTTTCACCCATCTGTGAATCTTTCGATTTTGAAGTTTTTGGGTTTTGAACAAACCTATAAAAACAGTCTCACTTCGCTGCCAATGGGTGGTGGAAAAGGAGGTGCCAACTTCAATCCAAAAGGAAAATCAGACGCTGAGATTATGCGTTTTTGCCAAGCCTTTATTTTGGAACTTTTCCGACATATCGGGCCCGATACAGATGTGCCAGCGGGTGACATCGGAGTAGGTGGCCGTGAGGTTGGTTATATGTACGGCATGTACAAAAAACTGGCAAACGAACACACTGGTGTCTTTACTGGAAAAGGCAAGTCTTTCGGCGGAAGCCTTATTCGTCCGGAAGCAACTGGTTATGGCTGTGTTTACTTCATGGAAGAAATGTTGAACCACAAAGGAGATTCTATCAAAGGTAAAAAGTGCAATGTTTCTGGTTCTGGAAACGTGGCGCAATATACTGTTGAGAAAATTTTGGATCTTGGCGGAACCGTTCATACGATGTCAGATTCTGATGGAACGATTCACGACAAAGACGGTATCGACCGTAAAAAGTTGAAGTGGATCATGGATTTGAAAAACAACAAACGTGGAAGAATCAAAGAATACGCGAAGAAATTCAAATGCGATTATTACGAAGGCAAACGCCCTTGGAACATCAAATGCGACTTGGCTTTTCCATCAGCAACCCAAAATGAGTTGAGTGGAAAAGATGCCAAAGCATTGGTGAAAAATAACTGTATCGGAGTTGCAGAAGGGGCTAACATGCCAACTGAGCCAGCAGGTGTCGAGGTATTCAAAGAAGCGGAAATTTTGTTTGCTCCTGGTAAAGCGTCTAACGCAGGTGGGGTAGCAACTTCAGGTTTGGAGATGTCTCAAAACAGTTTGCGTATGAACTGGACTCGCGAAGAAGTGGACGAAAAACTTCATAATATTATGAAGACAATTCATGCCACTTGCGTGAAATATGGTAAAAACAAAGATGGTTCTATTGATTATGTCAAAGGTGCCAACATCGGTGGTTTTGTCAAAGTTGCAGACGCGATGATAGGGCAGGGGGTTTTATAAAAATTCGCTGTTTTTGATTTTAAAAATAGGAAGCCCAGAGCGTTTTGCTTTGGGCTTTTTTTGTAAGTTTGGGTTTAGAATTTTTTCGTTGGTTTCAGTCTCCAGACTGAAACCACCTATCTGCCCGTCTCTGATTTATCCGCTATTGGCTGACGGAAACATGGGAAACAAATCTCATGTTAGTGCTAAAAGTTTGTGTCTGGAGACTGGGACGAGCGGAGTAGCTTTTTTACAAAAAAATACAAGTTTTAAATGCAAATATTAAAAACCCATTATCATCCAAGTATTAGTAACTTAGAAAGCAAATCTGTTTTTACGAGGTTTGCGACGAGGAGTATTGCAATGGATGGCAACGACATTTTACTCATGTTTACTGCCAGATATGAAGATTACAGTTTGCCTGGTGGCGGAATAGATTTGGGTGAAGACAAAGTCGAGGGAATGATACGTGAGTTGCAAGAAGAAACTGGTGCCCAAGACATTATAAACATAAAACCCTTTGGCGTTTACGAAGAATATCGACCATGGTATAAACCTGATTTTGACATTCAGCACATGGTTTCCTATTGCTACACCTGCGATGTCAACAAAGAGCTTGGCAAAGCAAATTTGGAATCTTACGAAATTAAAAACGGCATGAAAGCCAAATGGATTAATATCCACGACGCCATAAAGCATAATGAAAAAATCATAGCAACAAGTGACAAAAAAGGCATGTCAATCGAACGAGAAACGTTTTTATTAAAGCTTATTGTTGAAAGGTGTTTGTCATAAAGCAATTGTTTATATTGAAACTATTTTTGTGGAAATGGAATTTACCGACATTTTCGATTGAACTGGTATAGCCTGACTACAAAAGGAAATCTTTAGTTTTAGACTTTAGTGTTCTTAACGAAATTGCTAAATTTAAAAAACTAAAGAATGAAAAATTTTATTTTTTTAATTGTCTTTATTTCAGGTCAGTTTTGGTCATTTGGCCAAGAGTATAACTTCGAAAATAATTATGGAATGGAAGTCATTATTGGTTCTGAACCAATGGATTCCCTGTGGCAAATTGGTATTCCTCAAAAGACAATATTTAGTGAAGCTTATTCAGAGCCAAACGCAATAATGACTGGAACAACTGATAATTACCCCAATGATGCGAACGCTTCCTTTATTCTTGAAATTAACAAAGAATGGTTTTGGTCTTTTCCATTTATGCAAATAGAATGGCAACAAAAATTTGATGTCGAAGTGGGAGTTGACGGAGGAATTGTCGAAGCTTCCTACGATGAAGGAATTACTTGGCAAAATGTTTTAAGTGATACCGTGTATCGTCCGTTTGTTGTTGGAAATTATCAAATTGATTCTTTGTTCAATGGAGAAATTGGATTTACAGGGGTATCGGATTGGTCATTTATAGGCTTGTGTTGGGGTACTCCAATTGGTACACATCCTCCCAATGTCGAAACTATCTTTTTACGTTTCACATTTATTTCAGATGATAATGATACCGAACAAGAAGGTTGGATGATGGATAATTTTGGATTTTTGGGCGAAATAATCGGGGCTGCTTCAAACGAAAATTCTTTTGGTGAAATTGATGTTTATCCAAATCCAACAGAAAAAATACTGACCTTGAAATTACCAGAAACGAATTATGAAAATTTTGCTTTAGAAATTTCTAATAATACTGGACAAACGATTTTTAAAGAAAACATCAGAAATATAGGGCTTCAAAATCATCAAGTTTCTTTTGAAAATTTTTCTAAAGGAGTTTACTTTATTCGTTTGAGAATCGGAGATAGAATCTATCAACAAAGGATAGTCAAAATTTAATGTTTTGAAATTGATGATGCTGTCTCATCAATTTGAATATGTTCTGTTTTCAAAATCGAACCTATCTTTAAGTTGTTGATAAGAAATAACATTATAAATGTGACGGATTTTGAAAAAAAAAACCACATTACAACCATCGAGAGAACGGACACCAATTTCTATGGCACCGTCGGCAGAGTAGGCTACCTGTCCACAAAGGGTCAGCTGGGAGGTATCTCCTCCACTTTGTATTGTAAAATCGTCTGATGT
>CALLVG010000243.1 GCA_938010715.1 uncultured Saprospiraceae bacterium | reverse complement strand
TTTTAAAAGTTGTTTAACCTTGATTTCAAGAGTCACTTTTTAGATTTTCTTGAAACGGTTGTTTTTTGAGTTGCAAATTTAACCTTTCCAGTGGTTTTTGAGACATCCTTGGCTTTGTACGAAACTTTCGCCATTTGTTTGCCTTTACTATTTTTTAAAATAAGCGTACCTGAGGTATTTGGTAATTTTACTTTTCTCAAAGTAATCGTCATCGTTTTACCTGCACCTATTTTTCCTGACAATGTATCAATTCTTTTTTTGCCATCTTCCAAAGTCCAGCCAGTCAATGGCAATACTCGTTTACCATAATTTTTGATAGTAACCGTTTCGTTACCCAAATCTCTCCCCGCGGGATTGACCAATGCCTCAATTATGCGAACTACTGGCGCACTAACTTTCGCTGTAACAAATGGATTATTCTTTTGTGGAACAGCTGGTTTTTGCATTCTCGCTTTCACCAACTGAACGGCAATCAAAGCATCTAATCGACCGTGACCATAGTACGGACTGTGGCCGTTTACATATTCTCCTTCCTGTCTATCAATTTTCACACAAGACTCTGCGACCAGTTTTTTCACTTCCTGAGAAGTAAGATTTGGATTTATGGTCAACATCAATGCCACCACTCCTGCTACTCCGGGTGTCGCGCTTGAAGTCCCTGTAAAATCATCGGTGTAATCTGTTGTATTGTAACCACCGCCACCGCGACGGTCGGTTGTATAAATTCCTCTGGTCAATGGAGAAGGTTGCCCAAATGGATCATATTTAAAATCACCACTCGGAAACACACACCAAACCGCTTTTCCATAATCACTATAAACACTCCGCACACCCGAATCATTGGAAGCACCAACAGCAATTACATTTTCGTTGCTTGCGTAACCATCATTCATAATACTTTCGCGACCATTACCCGCAGCCCAACAAATGATACATCCTTTGCCACCTCTTCCTTTTGTAACTGCATATTCAATCGCCAATCGAGTACTATCTGGAATTGGATGATATTGATCGTGTGCTGGATCATTCTCAATATACCACGCACCGTCACGTGGCCCCCAACTACACGAAATCACATCTGCCCCTTTCTCCGCGGCCCAGTAAAAAGCATCTGCCTCAGCCATCGATCCTAAAACTGACGCCAAACGAATCGGCATCAAATTAGCCTCGGGTGCAACTCCAGAAGCATTTAACCCCACGGCAACAGCAACGCCTGCACAAGCCGTTCCATGATTTTCATCCCAATATTTTGGACGTGGATCATTACTCCCAACTGTGACATCACGACTGCCAACTACCTTTCCAGGAATATTAAATTCCATGTGGTCGATATCTACCCCGTCGTCAATAACTGCAATCGTAATTCCTTTTCCTTTTGTGACTTTATGTGCTTTTCCGACATTAGAATTTGCCTGAATTTTTATGCCATTAATCACCGTATCTTGCAAATGCCACTGCTTATGATGAAATTCTTTACGTGGACAGTGCTGCACCAATTCTGGATGACAAAGCTCTACTTCTGGCCGCTCCAATAAATCATTACAGAGTTTAAAAATGTCTAATCCAATATTATCAGGCGCACTCGCGAAGTAGGCGTTTTTCGCATAAGGGACGTTTCTTTTTATTTTTAAATTCCAGTTTTCGAGTAAGGTTTCACAAACGTCGATTGCCAGTTTTGATTGAAATTTTATAAAAAGATTTTCTGTATAAAGTACAGGCGAATCAGCATGATCATCCACCAAAACTCGACCTGCAAATCTCAATTCTGGTTCTTCCTTCAACACTTTGCGCGCAGTATCTCTCAATGCCGTTTTGTTTTTGGGAGATGACACACTTCTCGACCTTACTTGTTTTGCATGTAAAATACAGACGTCTGCTTCAGGAAAGTTGTGTTCTATTTCAAACTTCTGAAGTACTTTTTTTGCTTTTGTAGAATGAATCGCCGCATTGAGCGAACGCGCATTTTTAGTTCTCACGACTACTCTATCATTTGAGATTTTTAGGGTACTTTTTTTACCATTTTTACCTCCGTAAGTGTATGTGTACATATGTTACTTTTGGTTGAAAATGTGATTGACATTCACTATCAATCGTTAGTATGTTTTGAATTTTCCAACGAAGATAAAAAAGAATGTTTAATTGAAATTTTATTTGTAGTCCAAATTACATTTTCACACCCTATAAAATATAACAATAAATAATCATATATCTTTATAACATTACTTAACCAAAAAACTTTTCTATGAATTTTATTGAAAAATTTACCCCTCCCCGTTTTGACCTAAGATTAAAATTATTCTTTATTTGTTTATTGTTAATAAACTCAATTTGCATTTTTAGCCAATCAATTCCTTATACTTGTGGGAATACAGAACCACCTTTACCAGATCCGCCCGTAAATGAATCTTCAGATTGCTTTGACGTTGATTCCATCATCACAAACTGTATTCCTATTTATTTACGAGTTAATGTTCACTATTTTTTAGATGACGATTGTTCTGGCACTTTCTTAGCTGATGGAAGTGACACAATGCGTCTCTTTGATGGGGATATACCAATCACTAATATTGATTAGGGATTTGAACAAGCAGAAAGCCTGATTACTCGTGCTAATGATCATTTTGGAAATGCTGACTCTATGCGTCAATTTCAATCAAATGATCCACCAGGGGAAGGAGCTTGCGTTCCTATTCGTTGGGTGCTCAATGATGTCATTTTTCATTGTGATTCACTTTGGAAGGAGAGAGGAGTTTTTACCTCAAGAGATTCATTTCCAAGGCCTAGCGATGTTAACAATCAATTTGGTTTAAATACAGATACCGAATATAATATTTATATAATGACACACAATGAAGCTTCAGGAGAAGCAAATGGGTTAGGTGGCTCAGCTAATTCTATGGTCACAAATGGATTTAGCCGTGGCTTGTTCAATCATGAAATGGGACATGTTTTAGGATTGAGACACTCCTGGGGCTTTGATCGAATTGATGACACACCTGAAACTGCTTTTGACTTTGATTTAAATTGTGATGGAACCATTTCTTCTTCTGAAATGAACTTGCAATGCTGGAATAATTTTGCTTCACAAAATCCCATTCCAAGTTGGAATCATAGTACAGGGAGTTTCCCAAATGCTTGTGATGCAGGCCCACCCTGTGCAGAACAACACCCATGCTGTGGTTGGACCAATCAAAATAACAACTTCATGGCTTATAACGCTCATAATGATTGTTGTGGAGCTTGTACTCATGGACAAATTCGTGTGATGGTGCAAACAATAAATGATGATCAATGTGACTACATAGAAGATATAGGAGGCGACTGCCCACCTCCAATGCCTATTCTTGAAGTTCTTCCTGTTCAAAATATGTATGAAACAAATTGCTCTTTTTGCTTTTATATTGGAGCAAGCATGAATGAAACTGCATATAAAATGGATGTGGCAACCAAAAGGAAAAGGAACTTCAATTTACCTTACCCTCCAATTGCATCCCAAAGAATCCACCAACCTTTGATTGGTTAAAAATGCCTGCCCCCAACCCCCATAACGAAGATTTCAGTTTTCAATATGAAATATTTGAAGAAGGAGAATTAGAGATAGTATTGGTAAATGCCATTGCCCCTGAATATCAATTAAGTATAACGAATGAAGTTCAGGTACAACCCGGCATTTATGAACCAGCAGTATCTACACAGGGTTTACCTTATGGTATTTATGCTCTAATAGTTAGATATAATAATGAAATTCAATCATTAACTATCCTAAAACAAGCACAATGAAAAATATTATTCTTTTTGGATTATTTATTTTGTCATTGCAATGTTACACTCAAACATTAACGCCAATGCACAGTGATACCCTTTGGTTTAGAGACGCAATTGGGAATATGGATTCTGTAATAATATGCTCCGATCCACGTGGATCCACTGAAATAGACCCTGAATTTGGAGAAGTAGCACTTACTCATCCTTTCGATTCAATATTTGATGTCAGAGTAACTCAACTTACTTCCAGATTTGTTTTAACTAAGAGATATATAGGATTGGCAGAAAAAATATTAGGTCACCCTAAAGAATGTTTTAGTGGAGGAGACTTTCAAATTTTTATGGTAGCCAAACATCAACCAATTACTATTTCTTGGAATCGAAAAGGTTTTGAAAATAGCTCTTGCAAAAACGGTTCATTCATTACAAATCACATAGACGATTTTGTTGTTTGGCCCTATGATTGGGAAAAGAATGATACTTTTTTTCAATGTATGAGTATTGTAGATAGCCTTATTGTTGATAGTTCTGTTCCTTTTTTACAAGATGCAATTGAAATAGAATGGGAGATAGCAGGCAAAGGTAAGCAAACACTTTATGGTCTAAGGGTAGAAATCCTTCCTGCTCCATATTGGGGTCCATGCAATGCACTTGTTTCTACCGAAAATTCAGATATTACGAGCACCAATCTCTCTGTTTTTCCGAATCCGACAAACCATATTTTAAATATCAATAACGATTTTCCCAAAAAAGTCAACATCTATGACTTACAAGGAAAATTAGTTTTAAAAGCTGCAAATACTTCAAAAATCGATGTTAGCCAATTGGTTAGCGGAATTTATTTTTTGGAAGTTTATGATAGAAATTCGTCTCGGCAGGTGACCAAATTCATTAAAATGTAAGAGGCAGTAGTAGGCGATATTTTAAAAATATCGCCTACTTTTCTCTTCAATATCCAAAAGCTATTTTGAAAACAGCTGATAATGCCTTCCTTAAATAGAAATCTGTTTTGAGATATGATTTTTCAAGCGATTGTCATGAGTGACAATTAGTAAAGCTGCGTTAACAGCAGTGGCTTGTTCTTCGAGTAATTGAGTGACTTGGCTCGTATTGGCATCATCAAGTGCAGAAGTTGGTTCATCGGCCAAAATGAGGGCAGGTTGGTTGATAATTGCTCGTGCGATAGATGCACGTTGCTTTTCACCTTCACTCAGTTTATTGGGCTTTTTGTTGAATTTCTTTCCAATATTCAACCTATCAAGCAACTCTTCGATTGGCTTTTTATCAAATGATTTGCCCGCCAATTTTTGCGCCAAGCCAATATTTTCACCAACTGTCAGTGATTGTATAAAATGCGGTTTTTGAAAAACTACTCCAATATTATTTCCACGAAAAGCATCCAATGCTCCACCTGAAAGTTTATTGATTGCAGTTCCATTTACCTCAATCGTTCCACTCGTAGGTCTTAACATACCTGCCAAAAGATGAAGCAAAGTCGTCTTTCCACTTCCAGAATTCCCCAAAAGCAACCACGATTCTCCATCTTGACATTCGAAGTCAGGAAAAGAAAACGCGTTCTGTTTATCGTAAGAGAATTTGAGTTGACTGGTTTTTAGCATTTTTTCGAGTTGCGGGTTTCGAGTTGCAGGTTTCGAGTTGCAGGTTTCGAGTTGCGTGACTCGCACCTCGAAACTCGCAACCCGTACCTCACCTACCCTGTAATTGCTTTGATGCCTGGCAAGGCCTTTCCTTCTAAATATTCGAGCATCGCGCCACCACCTGTTGAGACAAAACTAACTTTGCTTCCTAATTCCAATTGATTGATAGCTGCAACCGAATCACCTCCACCGATAAGCGAGAAAGCACCTTTTTCGGCAGTTGCTTTTGCAACAGCTTGAGCGATAACTTGTGTTCCGTTTGCAAAATTGGACATTTCAAAAACACCCATTGGGCCATTCCAAAGTATCGTCGCAGAACTTTCTATTACACTAATAAATTTTGCTTGTGCTCCTGGACCAATATCCAATCCCATCCAATCTTTTGGAATATTATTGGTTTCCATCGTAAGGATTTTAGCTTCGTTTGAAAACTGGTCTGCAATAATAGAATCAACTGGCAAACAAATTTCAACTCCTTTCTCCTTAGCTTTCGCTAAAAGTTTAAGGGCGAGTTCCATACGATCATCTTCGACCAAAGAGTTACCAACATTGCCACCTTGCGCTTTCACGAAAGTGTAAGCCATACCACCACCAATGATAATATTATTGGCAAAATCAATCAATCTTTCCAACAACAAAATCTTATCACTCACTTTAGCACCTCCAACAATAGCAGTCAATGGTCGCTTAGGGTTATTTAAAACCTTATTGGCATTTTCAATTTCTCTTTCAATAAGATAACCAAACGATTTTTCTTTTGGCAAGAAGAAATTGGCAACAATGGCAGTAGAAGCATGAGCGCGGTGCGCTGTTCCAAATGCATCGTTTACGTATAGATCGACACGTTGAGCGAGGTCATGCGCCATTTTTTCGTCGCCTTTCGTTTCGCCTTTTTCAAATCGAGTATTCTCAATCAATAATACCTCACCTGCTTTCAATTTCTTGATAGCAGCAGTCGATTTTGGGCCAACCGTATCTTCCGCAAACTGAACTTCTGTTTCCAGTTTTTTGGAAAGTGTAGGAACGATATGTTTTAAGGTGAATTTTTTTCGATTGATAGTACCATCGTCGTTCAATTTCTTTTGAGGACGTCCCAAGTGCGAACACAAAACGACTTTTGCACCATCAGCCATCAGTTTTTTGATGGTTGGCAATGCTGCTCTAATTCGGGTGTCATCAGTTACTTCAAAGTTACTATTGAGTGGTACATTGAAATCTACTCTAACCAGTACTTTTTTATTCTTTACTTTTAATTTCATGTTCGATTTTACTAAGGTTTCGAATCGGTTCTAAATTTTGAACATTGCTCCTAAGTGGTTTTTTAAAATAAGGGGAATTTATTCTCTTTTAAATATGTTTTGATGGGAATATGAGTAGGAGCGCGAAAATAAATGATAAAAACTAATAATGGGTATTAAGCATTGATAATTTGATAACTAATTGAAGGAAGTCCTATTTTTTTGCGCTTAAGCCCCATATAAAATCTATTTTTGTTGAAAATTGATAAATCATATATGGCAAAGAATAATTTAACAATTGGTTCAAAAGAAAAAGGAACACTAAAAACAGAACAGGAATACGCCGTAATCGTCGGTTTGATACAACAAAACCAAACAGAGGAAGAAGTCGGGGAATACTTGGATGAATTAGAGTTTTTGGCATTGACAGCAGGAGCCAAGGTAAAACATCGTTTCATTCAAAAAATGTCAAATCCTAATCGAAGAACCTTTGTAGGTAGTGGAAAAGCAGAAGAAATCGCTCAATATGTCGAAGACAATAAAGAAATAAGCATGGTCATTTTTGATGATGACCTTTCGGGAAAACAAACGGGTATCTTGGAAGAATTGATGAAAGTAAAAATCGTCGATAGAACTACTTTGATTCTCGATATTTTTGCAAGTCGCGCTCAAACGGCACAAGCCCAAACTCAAGTCGAATTGGCTCAAATGCAATATTTACTCCCACGATTGAGAGGACTTTGGACGCACCTTGAACGACAAAAAGGAGGTATCGGAATGCGTGGACCAGGTGAGAAAGAGATTGAAACGGATAGACGGATTGTCCGCGATGTCATTTCTAAATTGAAAAAACGATTGGAGAAAATCGACAAACAAAGTCAAATCCAACGAAAAGGTCGCGGTGATCAGATTCGAGTGGCGTTGGTGGGTTATACCAATGTGGGCAAAAGTACCATCATGACTGTGTTATCTAAATCAGAGGTTTTTGCAGAAAATAAACTTTTCGCTACCCTTGACACGACGGTGAGAAAAGTTGTTTTTGATAGAATGCCTTTCCTATTAAGTGATACCGTTGGATTTATTCGCAAGTTGCCAACGCATTTGGTCGAAAGTTTCAAATCCACTTTAGATGAGGTGCGCGAAAGTGATATTTTGATTCATGTAGTCGATATGGCACATCCGCAATTTGATGATCATATTAATACCGTAAATAAAACTTTGGCCGATATCGGAGCGGGTGACAAACCTACCATTTTGGTTTTCAACAAACTTGATTTGTACCGTAAAGTGAATTTTGATGACTTACTTGACAAGCAAACCAAGTTGGACTTGATGAAAGAACTACAGATCGCCCTCACTAAAAGAATGGAAGTAGATACTATTTTCATCTCTGCCAAGTCAGGTGAAAATATGGAGGATTTCAAAAAATTGCTTCAAGAAAAAATACAGGAACAATACAAAGTGAGGTATCCGTATTTGGCGAAGCGTTGGTGATTTGGTTGATCAGTGTTTTGGATTAGCTCATTGTATTATGTTACGGATCAAGGAAAGTTGCGATCTATTTGAGTCAAGGAAATCAAGGCTAAATTGTCAAATGGTTTCATGGTTTTCTCTAACAATTCAACCATTTAACCATAAAGCCATTAAAAACTACGTCATTGATCGCAACTTAAATCAATTAACCGCCCCACTAATTCATAAACTATTCCCACAAAAAACCGTAACCAATCTGTGAACAAAAAACTCATTTTCATGAATCGCACTTTGCCCTTTTCCTCAGCTATTTTCTTTCTTATTTTAATGTTTTTCGGTTGTGCCTCTGAGCCGACGGTTGATTACAAGTACAATGACAATACAGTACGTGTGCGACTTGGTCGCAAACCAGATCGTATCAATCCAGTGCTTTCTTACAGTGCAGATGCGAGAGCAGTTTTCGATATGATTTTTATGGAAATGATGGACTTTGATCCAGTTACGCTTGAAAAAACCCCATTTATTGTCAAAAAAAATCCAGAAGTAACGCCTATCACCAAAGGTGAATTTGCTGGAGGAAGCACGTTTAAATATGAGATAAGAGAAGAAGCCGTCTGGGATGATGGTACACCTATCACAGGTCATGATGTTGACTTTGCGCTCAAACTTATCTTTTCGCCTGTCTCTTCCCCTTATCGTTCTTATTTTGATTTTGTAAAAAAGATAGAAATCGACCCGTCCAACCCTAAAAAGTTCACCGTTTTTTCAAACAAAAAAAATATGATGGCAGCAGAGATAATTGGCAACACTTATCTTTTGCAACCAAGCGTTTATGATCCAAATGGAGTTTTGAAAAACTACACTATTGAACAATTCAATAGCCCTGAAATTAAAGAATTGGCTAAAGTTCCAGCGCTAAAAAAATTTACTGAAGAATTTAAGTCTTCCAAACACTCGGCAGAGGCAGCTGGCATTTCGGGCTGTGGCGCTTACCGTTTTGTAAAATGGGAAGCAGACCAATATATATTGTTAGAAAGAAAAAAAAATTGGTGGGGTGACAAAGTAAAATCTTCTTCTGCACTTTTTGACGCCTACCCAGATAGTATCCTACTCAAAATTATTCCTGACCAAACTGCTGCTTTAAATGCTTTGAAAAGTGGCGAAATTGATGTCATGCATGGTATCGACTCCAAAGACTTTATTGATTATAAATCGAACACAGAATTGTCCAAAGATTATGAATTACACAACCCCGCTACTACCACAATTTTTTGGATGTTTTTCAATAATAAGCTTCCAAAACTCTCCGATCCGAAAGTAAGAAGAGCCATGGCCCATTTGATGGATGTTGATGATTTTTTGGAAAATTTCTACTATGGGTTTGGAGAGAGAATCAACGGACCGGTTCTAAATTCTGTAGCATACCATGCAAGTGAGTTACCATTGATTGATTATAATGTTGGAAAAGCCAAAGAACTTCTCGCCGAAAGTGGTTGGAGTGACACCGACAAAAATGGTTTCATAGATAAAGAAGGAAACGATTTAGAAATAGAAATATTAATTCCTCCGTCTAAAGCAGCTCAAAATATCGCTATTGTTTTTCAAAACAATCTAAAAAAAGCAGGTATCAAAGCAACTATTAATAAAAAAGATGCGAGAGAAGCTTCTAAAATAGCAAAAGCCAAAAATTATGAAATTTACGTCGGCGCAAGTGGTTTGGATATCGGGCCAGTTGATTTAAGGCAAGAATTTCACACAGTGAACGATGTACCTGGCGGCACTAACAGAACAGGTTTCGGAAACGAAAAAACAGATGCGTTGATTGACGAAATCAGAGAAACGCTTGATGAAACCAAGCGCAACCAACTATATAAAGAAATTCAAAAGGAGATTTATGATTGGCAGCCTGCGATCTACTTATTTTCGCCATTGGAAAGATTGGCCATTCACAAACGATTTGAGGCGAAAACTTCTGGCAAAAGGCCTACCTATCACGTCAATACTTTTAAATTAAAAAAGTAAAAGTTGAAGAGACTTTATTCTAAGGTTTGAAGTTGAAAATTGAGGTTGAAAATTCAAAGAATCGCTCGTTCAACTTTCAACTTTAAAAAACCACACAGACATCAAACGGGTGCTTTTGGACCCTCGAAAAACATGGATAGTGGATGGTAGAATCTTTCTGTAATCCCCCTGTTCTGAACCGAAGTTCAAAAATCCGGACAAGTCAACGGTTGAGGCCCGCCATAGTTATTCTTGAAACCTTCCCTAATGATAATAATGTTGGACCAAAGCTTGGTTTTGATATCCGCGTGGTAGTTCTTTGTTTCGCTGCGCAAAGTTATTTCCTTTGCGTTTGAAATGAAATTATTGATATCTTAATTTTGATAAAATGTACGACTATAAGGTAGATTAGTTTTGCGCAAAAGAGATGGGCAAATTTAAACAGCTCAATCATGGAATTTTAAACAAGCTCTTAACACCAAAATCAATCCTACCTTCGTTTAATTATCTCAACACTCCACAGGTTTATGAAAAAGCATATTTTATTTGTTCTTGTTTTAGGGTTTACGAATCTCTTGTTTTCTCAATCATACAATACCGTTGGCGGCATTCGTATCGGTTCCGAGTTTGGAATTACAGCCAAACAGCGAATCGCTAAAAGAATTACAGTAGAAGGCATCCTTCAAAAAGGTATTACAAATGGCGAAACCACTTTATCTTTATTGGTTGAGAAACACGTTCCTGTGCTTTCGCGACGACTCAACTTTTACATCGGAGCAGGAGTACATAAAGGATGGATCGGTGATGAAAAGATATTGTACGACAACCCAGTCGGCATCACAGGAATCGGAGGTCTTGAAATGACCATCCGAAAACTCAACGTTTCTTTTGACTTCAAACCTGCCTTTAATATTTCTGGTGGTACGCAGAAGGTTTATTCGCAAGCGGCACTTTCAATGCGATACGTTTTTGTCAAAAGAGAATCTGCTACCAAGAAATTTTTAAAAGAAAAGAAATGGAAATTTTGGAAAAAGGACAAAAACAAAAAGTCCAGTAAAAAAGATCGTAGCAAAAAATCCTGGGAGATTTGGAAGAAAGACCAATAACTCGCGATTAAGGAATGGCACTACCGAAAACTTCTATGACAAATAATTTTCTGGCTCCCACCTTGGAGTGCAAATACATAGAAAAACAAGATCAGAATCCCCAGTGTTTTCGATACGCTGCTTTTCAAATTTTGGGATAAAAATGGCGTCTCCTGGTTTAACTATTTTTTGAAAATCATCTCCAATCTCCATCACACCCGCTCCAGAAAGAATGTAATAAAGCTCATCCGTTTCTTTTAGCCAATGCCACTCCGTGGTCACACCTGCTTCTACCCGAGCCCGAGCAAGAGAGTATTCTTTAAAATCGGGCGTATTTAAAACTTCCAAAATATGGCATTTTTCTTCGGTATAAAATTCATCTTCTTCCTTAGGTCGAAACAGTTTTTTATTCATCCTTTTAAAGTTTTTTTAAAAAAAATTAGTTTTGCATGAAATTAGGTCAATTCCCAACAAATAGAATAATATACGCCTATTAGAAACGCAATTTATTTTTGAACCATTCCTTACCGTTCCTGATACAACTTAAAACAAGTAACTATGTTTAAAAAGTTCTTTTTAACTGAGAAGAACATTCTCTGGGCTATTGGAATAAATGCCATTATTATTTTCCTATTATATTTTCCGCAGATAAAAGCTGCCTATCCAGATCTATTTCATCTGCTGGAATACCTTGATGTATTTTTGGTTATCCTCTTTTTGATAGAGGCCATCGTTAAACTCAATGAATACGGTGTAAAAGGATATTTCGCAGAAGGCTGGAACATTTTCGACTTCTTCATCGTGATAGTCAGTTTACCTGCTTTACTGATATTCTTCCCTTCAGTAGTTGTTCCAACAAGTACTTCGTTTCTAAAAATACTACGTTTGGGACGTATGATTCGGCTATTCCGGTTGATGACCTTTATTCCTCGTATGAATGTCATCATGGAAGGATTGGGACGCGCACTCAAAGCATCCGTTTTCGTAATGATTGCTTTGATATTTTTCAATTTTATTTTAGCCCTTTTTACCTGCCATTTCTTTGGTCATCGTGTTCCTGAATTATTTCAAGATCCGTTGATTACGATGTATTATATTTTCCAAATGTTTACAGTAGAAGGTTGGAATGAAATACCTGCAACCGTTGCAGAAGCATTTACTTCTGAAGGAGCAGAACCTTCCCTTTTCTCTCCAGCGGTCATGGCTGGTTTGACGCGTTTTTACTTTATTATCGTCGTAACTTTAGGGGGTATTTTCGGAATGTCTCTCGCCAATGCCGTTTTCGTTGACGAAATGACCAGTGACAACAACAACGTCATCGAAGATAAACTCGAATCAATGGAAAAACAAATTGCAGAGTTGAAAGAGATGTTGACGAAGAAGCAGTAGGCCGTTTTTTAATCGGCAGCCCACGAATTCATTCGTGGTAGATCGGCAATCGGCAATCGGCAATCGGCAATCGGCAATCGGCAATCGGCAATCGGCAATCGGCAATCGGCAATCGGCAATCGGCAATCGGC
>CALLVG010000242.1 GCA_938010715.1 uncultured Saprospiraceae bacterium | reverse complement strand
TCCATTATACTTCCCCGATTAAAATCGGGACACGCGTTAAAAATACTCACCAATGCTTAGGCATTGTCTGCGTTTTTTGCCTCGTCTAATGAAAAAATAACGCACTTCAATTTCGAAACTTTATTATTTCAATTTTACTAACCGAGAAAAAACGAAATGCACCCAAAATAATCCATTCCTAATTAAGAAGTGAATTATTAGTATTTTGCCAGCCTTAATTATTTTGAAAAAAGAGTATCAGTAAGTTAGTCGAAGTAAGATATGTGTCTCTCAGAAAAAAAAATTCCTACACCTTAGAAGGGACGAAGGTGTAGGACCTAAAACATACTATGAGAAAACTAAGCGCAAGATATAGGCATTTAACGTTAGCGCAACCCCACAATTATTTTGTGAACTGTACGGATGAGGGAACGGTACAAATTGATTAGAAAACGGTACTTTTGATGAGCGAATGGTCAAAATGGCCGTTTTACATGAGGAAACGGTCGATAATTAGTCAATTGTATTTTATTAAAATGTATAAAACTCTGACTAATAATTTTTCATAAAATTAAAAAAAATAAATACTATTTAAATATTGTGAGTTTTTTGTTGATCTATCAATGATTCTTCAAAGAAAACTACATTTGCAATAAAATTTTATAAATGCGCATTACCTTATTTTTAATATTAATTTTTGTGGTTTTTGGATGTAAAAACCAAAACACCCAACCAGCTACAATAGAGGAAAGTAGCACTTCACTTTCTGGGATTGCAGATTTTGATAAGTTCTATTATCGATTTCATGCAGATTCAGCGTTCCAATTGGCGCATGTTAGTTTTCCATTAGAAGGGATGCCTTCCCATTATGGTGACAAGGAAATTGATATTGAAACTTATAGATGGCAAAAGAAAGATTGGACGCACCACAACCTTATTACTTCCAAAGAATTTGAAAGTAGCTTTCAGGTTTTGGATGAAACTTTGATCACCGAGTATATTATTCATGAAAAAGGTACGATGGGCATGAAGCGCAGATTTTCTAAATCGGACGATGGTTGGTTTTTGATTTATTATGCTGGCATGAATCCTATTAAGATAAATTAGAGCAAATGAGTAAGGAACGCTCAAAAAATAAGTTCCCGATTTCAAAAAATTAGTGAAGGAAAAGTGATTGATAATGAGGTTTTTCGAGCTAATTTTTTGAATTGAAGAGGGAGGTTATTTTTTGAGTAATACTAAATGAATAAATTTTGAATTGATTTTTTAAGAATAACTATCGAAAAAATAAGCTCATTTTATTCTTTAACTTAATTCTGTCCAAGCACTTACCTTAAGTAATAGCGATTATTTAGTCATTTTCTCATTTTGTCATTTCCTTTGTTCAACCTATCCTTTATCTATACGTTCAAAGCATCAGGATGATTAGCAATTTTTTTAAACGACTTTTTATTTTGCCTATCAGAGGATACCAGATATTTATCTCTCCGATGATGGGAGCGAATTGTCGTTTTCAACCCACCTGTTCGCACTATATGATAGGTGCGATCAAAGAATGGGGAGCATTGAGAGGAATCTGGATGGGCTTGAGAAGAATTTTTAGCTGCCATCCTTGGAACAAAAAAGACCCTTTTGATCCAGTGCCAAAAAATCCTAAGCATAAATCTTAGAAATAGAGGTAATAAATCTATTTTTGACCAAAATATACGACTAAATGTTTAAGTCCATCTGGGATGATATCAAGTTAGCTTTCCATCAGGGAAACATGGTTATACGGCTCATTTTTATAAATGTAGCGGTCTTTGTGGTATTGGCTATTGTGAAAATTGGAATACGAATTTCAATGCCTGGTCAAAGAGAAGCCCATGATGCCATCGAAGATTTTGTGCACTTGTTTTGTCTGTCAGATGATTGGTACACCAACCTTATACATCCGTGGACGATTATAAGCCACATGTTTTTGCATGAAGGCTTTTTTCATATCATTATGAATATGCTTTTCCTCTATTGGTTTGGTCGTATTACTGGCGATTTACTTGGTGATAGGCATATTCTTCCACTTTACTTGTTGGGTGGATTGGTTGGAGCTTTGGCCTTTTTTCTCTCAGCCATGTTTTTGCCTCAATTGGGAATCGGCAGCTTTGCTTTAGGCGCATCAGCTGCGGTAATGGCTATTGTAGCAGCAGCGGGAGTGACAGCGCCTGATTATGTTCTGAATTTGCTGCTGCTTGGCCCTGTTCGCCTCAAATATATCGTAATCGTTCTCATCATTCTCGATATTGTGGGAATTGGTGCAGTTAGCAATACAGGTGGTCATTTTGCTCATCTCGGAGGAATATTTATGGGATACATTTATGTTAATCAAATTAGAAATAACGGAACGGATTTATCAATACCTGTAAACGGTACACTCGAACGCATTTCTTCATTTTTTACAAATATTTTTAATTCCAAAAAGAAACCTACTGTAGCCTATAAAAGGCCCAATGCAGCTCGTCATGCTTCCCGCAAAGGATCTGCGCGTACAGATAATACAAAAGCGATGGGCTCACACCAAGAGCAATTGGATAAGATCCTTGACAAAATCAAAGAGAAAGGCTACGAAAGCCTAAGTCAGGAAGAAAAAGAGTTTTTGTTTAACGCAAGTAAGGAGTAGGTTGAGGCTAATTCATTGGATTTTTCGTTGGTTGAATCAGGTTTCAATTATATTGCTGCTGCTCTCATATTTGGCACCCTATATAAGTGCTAAAGTTTGCTGGCCATTCGCTTTTTTTGGGATGGCATATCCTTTTCTACTTTTAATAAATTTTCTGTTTGTCATTTATTGGTGGATGCTAAAACAGCGATTTGCACTTTATTCGCTATTTGCCATTTTGTTGGGTTTTGGATATATCAAAACAGTGGTTGGCTTTAATTTTAATAAAAATAGGGGAGAAGCAACCAATAAAGTTTTGAGTTATAATGTCAACTCATTGTATTCCAATCACCCAAGCCAGCTCAAAAGTGGCGAAAAGAATCCTATTATTAGTTTTATTAAAAAGGAAGGATTTGACCTATCTGCGATGCAAGAATTAGTTTTGATAAAGGAAAATCGAGATTTACTGAAAAAACATAAGATTTTTAAACATGAATATTTGACCAATTACCTTTTTTATTCAGGAAGTAATTCCCCAATTTCCCAAAAAGGAAATATTGCAATCAGTGAAAGAAATGGAGTGACTTGGATTGATACTAAGCTGAATGGCAAAACAGTTAGATTATACAATGTTCATTTAAAATCAAATAGAATTTCTGGTGAAACCAATAATTTTGCCTTTCGGAAAGACCTTTTTACAAAAAAAATATTTCCATATATAAAGCATGTTTTAGTTCAGATTCGCAAACAGTCAAAAATACGAGTAATGCAGGCAGAAGAATTGGTCAAACATATTGCTGAATGTCCACACCCAGTGCTTGTTTGTGGCGACTTCAATGAAGTTCCGTTGTCCTATCCATATCGAATCGTGTCAAATGGATTGAAAGATGCTTTTGAAGAAAAAGGAACAGGATTTGGGTTTACCTTTGCAGGAAAATTTCCTGGTTTGCGATTAGATTATGCCTTGGTAAGTGAAGAATTGGAAATTGTTGATTTTGAAATAAGAAAATTAGAATACTCAGATCATTACCCAGTAATAGTCCATTTAAAGGTTAAATAATAAAGAGTTATTACTTTTGCATCGTTTTTTAAAGATATCATTCGTTCCGATTAAATCGGAAAACAATAAAAATATAAAGTTTTGAAAAGAGGGCCTTTTGTTATCATGGTGGTTTTACTGGTTATATTCTTGGATCAGTGGTTAAAAATCTGGATTAAAACCAATCTTCATTATGGAGAAGAATTCAATATGCTCGGACTTGATTGGGCAAGAATTCATTTCGTCGAAAATCCAGGAATGGCCTTTGGTCTCGAATTGGCAGGTGATTACGGTAAACTAATTCTGAGCCTTTTTAGAATTGTAGTTGTATCTGCAATGGGTTATTATTTATATGTTTTAATAAAAGAAAAAGTCTCCTACGGGATGCTCTTGAGCATCGGTTTGATTATGGCAGGAGCATTAGGCAATATAATAGATAGTGCTTTTTATGGCCTTATATTTAGTGCATCGGGCAGCCACAACATTGCTCAGATGTTCCCAGCCGAAGGTGGTTACGGTACATTTTTGCATGGCGAAGTAGTAGATATGTTCTATTTTCCAATGTTTAGTGGGTTTTTCCCAGATTGGCTTCCATTTTGGGGAGGTGACCCGTTTTTGTTTTTTAGACCCGTTTTCAATTTAGCAGATGCAGCCATCACGACGGGCGTATTCAGTATCATCTTATTTTATCGCCACCTTTTTCAAGATGAAAATGAAACGACCAATTCTACAGAAGAGCCAGTTTTGGAGGAGTTGTAAGGTTTTGCTGCCAACGAACGATAAAAAAATAAGTAGTCATTTTTGAGTGGTAATTTTTCGATTATTCTTCGTTGCGAAAAGCTCATTTATACTCGATAAACTCCCGAGCAAGCAATAATTTAGATTTAAGTGTAGATTTAGATTTAAGTGTAAGTGTAGGTGTAAGTGTAAGTGTAAAGGCGCGTAGCGCCGTCACCGTTGGTAGAAATGATTTCAAATAAAGCAATTAAGGCGCGTAGCGTCGTCACCGTTAAATTAAGAAGAGCAGCCCTTAATCGTTCAAAACCTTCTAATGAAAAATCCCGAACCAGCCATAAACTGATTCGGGATTTAGTGAAAAATTAATCTGTGTAGAGGAATTAATTTTGAATTGATTGCTCTTCGCTATCTGCAGAAATAGCTAAAAAAGAATTTACTGCTTTCACCGCCTTATCAATACCTTCATAGTTTACACTATAATGGATATACTTGCCCTCTCGTTTGGTCAAAACCAAATCGTTAAGCCTAAGAATACGTAAATGCTGTGAAGTGATAGACTGCTCAAGTTTTAAAGTGTTGTAGATTTTATTAACGTTGATTGAATCGTTTTTGTCAATAAACTCTAAGATCTTAAGCCGTAGGGGGTGCGCCAATGCCCTCAATATCTCAGAGGAGATCAGGAGTTTTTCCTGATCTAGGTTTACCTTTGCTTTTCTCATAGAAGTAATGTTTTGCTAAAAATATAAATATTGAAAGCAAATATGCGTAAAGAAATTATATTATCAAAATACATAAACGAAAATGCCAAGAACATGGTATGTCCTTGGCATTTAAGATCTTGTTGAGATAAACCGGAATTTTTATGTCTTTACAATGAATTATGCAGAGTAAAATTTCTTTGACATATAATTTTTTTATTTGTTATTATACATGGGATTTTTCGATAAATTTAGTTTGCGAGTTCCTCAACAAGATTTGAAATTTGTGAAAGTCTTTCTTCGTTTAGTGTGTAGAAAATAAACTTTCCATGTCTTTCTGTAGATACAACTCCCGACCTCCTTAAAATTGCCAAATGTTGTGATGCTACTGATTGTTCTAAGCGTAGTTTGATGTAAATTTCTGTAACGGTCATCTTCCCGTTTTCTTCAAGCAAGTCAATCATCTTTTGTCTAAGATTATGATTGACAGCACGCAATACAAGCACAGCCTTTCTTAACTCTGCATAGTCAAGCCGTACATCCACTTTGCCCTTCTTTAGCAGAAAGACCTCATTTTTTTGCTTTCTCATAATAATGTTTAAATTAAATTTTTGAATAATTTTCTCTGTCCCAAAGAATCCAAAGACTATACCAAATTAAAACATTAGGATTAATTGTAAGGTACAAATCATTGATAATGAGCGTAAAATAAAAAAATCATTTTAACAATAACAAAAAGATTTTAATTTATTCTTATTTATAATGTTTTGTTGGAAACCGTAATGTTCGGTGGTTTCAAATAAAAAGGCTCATAATTGGCGATATTTTCGAACTTTTTTGCTAAGAATAATTGCTCAGAAAAGGGAATCATATATTTTGCAGAGCAGTCCATTGGCAAAAATCGACTATTTGAGTTTTGCAAAATATCCTTTAGTTTTTCAGCACCATTTCCACAGAAAAGTGTGACCCCTTTTTCGAAATTTTCATCAAAAGAATTTCCCTCTACTATCACCGCTTCTGCCTCGGAGTGTGGGTGAAGATTTTCATCAAAAAGTTGGGTATAAATCTCCATCCTCCGTGCATCAATTGTTGGTCGTACCAACGTGATTTTTTCTTCTTGAAATTGTTGAATTCCACCGTTTGCAAGCGCTTGAAGCGTATTTACACATATAAGCGGTTTGTCTAATGCGTAGCAAATTCCCTTTGCTACAGAGGCTCCCACTCGCAACGAAGTATAGGAACCTGGACCACTCCCAATTGCAACTGCATCAATATTTTGTAATGCGATATTTACCTGTTTCACGCATCGCTCGATCAGCAAAGTCATCATTTCGCTGTGTTTGAACTTTTCGGTCAAATCTACACTGGCAAGCACTTCAGAATCTTTAGAAATACAAATTGAGCAAATTTCAGTGGAAGATTCAATATTTAGGATCAACGGCATAGTTTATATTTTTCGCAAACTTAATGAATAGAACACCCAGAGGCAAAGAGTAATAGCGAATTTTAATTCATGGCGTTACGTACAATATAATTTAGGATAACCACTACTTTATCAGTCTCCTTGGTGCTAAGACCAAAAAACAAACCTAAAGAGGTGCAAAAATATTAAAACCAGTTATTTTTATAATTGGCTTCCCAGTCGCAAAATATCTGAATATACTGCTCGGGCAGTCACTTTTGGTCCCGCTCCCGCGCCCTGAATCACTATCGGCTGCAGCCCATAACTTTGGGTATAAATTTCAAAAAGAGAGTCGGCATTTTTTACTTGCCCCAAAGGCGTGTTGGCAGCTACTGTTTGCAGACTTACTGTTAAAATTCCCGTCTTTACATTCAACTCTCCTACATAACGCAGTACTTCGTTGGGGTTTAAGGCTTGTTTTATTTTTTGATAATATGAATCCAATTCCACCTCTTTCGCCAAAAAAGAATCAACACT
>CALLVG010000241.1 GCA_938010715.1 uncultured Saprospiraceae bacterium | reverse complement strand
AGCATGGTGGCAAATAATGCCATTGTAAAAAATCTTAATAAATTCTTTTTCATAATCAAGAGTATTCAAATTTAATTTGTGAATGATTTATTTCTAAAGGTGGAATTTAGAATTTCGTATTAAAGTACAAAAGTAGTCGGAATTTAAGTCATATACAAAATAGTTCAAATGCTTATTATCCCTATTTTTAAACCTAAAGCCTAATGTCCAAACGAATAGAAGCTCTATCCGCTGATTACCCAACTGTTAAAGTCAAGCTAAAAATGTACCTAAAATTCAAATACGTATGATTGGTAACCTCAGGTTTTTATCGTTAAAATACCTTACTTTTGCCGTCCGAAATTAAGCGTACGTTTAAAACAGAACAAATGAACTTCGAGAAAGAAAAAGATTCCTTTTTAAAAGAATTTGTAAAAAACACATTGGCTGAAGATGTTCGAGATGGAGATCACACCTCTCTTGCCTGCATCAACCCAAGTGAAAAGACCAAGGCAAAATTGCTAGTGAAAGATGTAGGAGTATTGGCAGGTGTTGAAGTGGCAAAGCATTTTTTTGCAGCAGTAGATCCCGACTATAAAATGGATGTCTTTATTGAAGATGGAAGCGACATCAAATATGGCGATATTGCTTTTGAGGTAGAATGTAATAGTCAAGCACTTTTGGTAGCAGAGCGTTCTGTACTCAATACGATGCAACGAATGAGTGGCATCTCGTCAATGTCAAACAGGTTTGCGTTTGAAGTAGAAGACTTGCCAGTAAAAGTTTTAGACACTCGTAAAACGACTCCTTTATTAAGATTTCTTGAGAAATGGGCCGTCAGATTGGGAGGATGTACCAATTATCGCAACGGTTTGTACGATTGGATCATGATAAAAGACAATCACATTGACGCGTGTGGTGGCATCCAACAAGCCATAAAGCGAGTAGCTGAATATCAGAAAGAAAAAGGACTTGATTTATCTGTTACGGTAGAAGTTCGAAACTTAGATGAATTGGATCAAGTACTCGAAGTTGGACAAGTCAGAAGAATCATGCTTGATAATTTCGAACTTCCGATTCTCGAAAGAGCATTAGAAATCATCGGGGATAAATTTGAGACAGAAGCATCAGGTGGTGTAAATATTAACACTATTAGAAAAATTTCTAAAACGGGTGTTAATTATGTTTCTGTAGGTGCTTTGACGCACTCATCTCAAAGTCTCGACCTAAGTCTTAAGGTGATTAAGTAGCGCGGTTTAAATAATCGTCATTTTTGACCGCGCAGATTTTTCGCTAACTCAAAGCAAAAAATTATCGTATAGACGAGCTACGGAATTATTTTTTAACACGTATCTCGATTTTACATCGGGGAAGAGTAGCGGAAAAATATAATTGTCACAAATGTGTCGATTATTTAAGCCCTGCTGCTTAGTTACACTACCCGATGGTTATAGAATTAAAATCTATTGTTTGAATGAAAACTTCAAACATAATTTATAAGGCTGGTGAAAGCAAGCCATAATGATAAAACTAAAGCAAGCCAAAATCGAACATCTTTAAAGTAAGAGAGTTCTTTCTTTGTATTTTCCATTTTATGAATGTAGAATAGGTTATGTTATATGGTTATGTTCATGAGAGGAGAAATACATGGTATTCTTACTCTTTTCAAAAAGGATACCATAAGAAATGAGCATAATGTTTGAATTACCTCTATTAGCGTAACCAAATAAATGATACTTGTTGGGTGTAAAACTGTTCTAAATAAACTCTATTGGACTATCTCATTTACGGAATTGGTTGGGGACTTTGGCTTGCACTTGCTGTTGGACCTTTAGTTTTTGCCTTAATTCAAACGACTATAGAGAAAGGGACGCCTGCAGGACTGACCGTCGGCTTAGGAATTTGGCTCAGCGACGCTCTATTTATTTTAACATTGCTTTTTGCAGCTGATATTATGGAAGAGTTTACTTCCTACCAAAATTTTGAAATCATTGTAGGAATCATTGGCGGTAGCATTTTGTTGCTGGTAGGAGCAGGAATCTATATTAATGTTCCAACAGAATTGCCCAAGCCCAGTTTTAAAGCTTCCAAAGATATTTTGGCAAATGGTACAAAAGGATTTTTTATAAATACCTTTAATCCATTTACTTTTGTTTTTTGGCTGGCCATGATTCCATCTTATGTTAAGGCCAATGCCTTGACCGACAATGAAATTTATATCTTTATAGTTGCAATCTTTGGAACCATCATTTTTACGGATAGTTTGAAAGTATTTTTTGCAAAAAAACTACAATCTAAACTTACACTCAAGAACATCATATCCGTCAGGAAAATATCAGGAGCAGCATTAGTGATTTTTGGGATTGCACTCATTATTAGGGTTTTAACTTAATTCGCAAATCCAATTTTCAGACATTGAGGAACGCTCAAAAAATAAGTTCCCGATTTCAAAAAATTAGTGAAGGAAAATTGATTGATAATGAGATTTTTCGAGCTAATTTTTTGAATTGAAGAGGGAAGTTATTTTTTGAGTAATACTAAAGTCCTATGATTGTATGATTACTAAATTGTAATATCAACAATCAAACAGATTAACAATTAAGCAATTTAAGTACTATGCCTTTTCATCTTGACTCACCATTCAAACCGACGGGAGACCAACCACAAGCCATCAAAAAATTGGTGGAAGGACTCAATAATAACGAAAAAGCGCAAGTACTTTTAGGAGTAACAGGTTCAGGTAAAACCTTCACGATGGCCAATGTCATCAAAGAAGTGAATCGCCCAACGCTCATCTTGACGCATAACAAAACCCTGACCGCGCAGCTTTATGGCGAGTTCCGATCTTTCTTTCCTGACAATGCGGTAGAGTACTTTGTTTCTTACTACGATTATTATCAGCCAGAGGCGTACATGTCCGTCACTGATACTTTTATTGAAAAGGATTTGCAGATAAATGAGGAGGTGGATAAACTACGTTTGCGAGCAACTTCTTCCCTACTTTCTGGGAGAAGAGACATCATCATTGTCGCTTCCGTTTCCTGCATTTATGGTATGGGAAATCCTGAAGATTATCAGTCAGGAATTATCAGAATTGCAAAAGGTGATGTGATTACACGAAATTCCTTTTTGTATCAATTGGTTGAAATTCTTTATTCAAGAACAGAAACGGATTTTGCAAGAGCAACCTTCAGAGTACGTGGAGATAGTGTCGATATTAATTTGCCTTATGTGGATTACGGTTATCGAATTATCTTTTTTGGTGATGAAATTGAGGAAATCGAACGTATCGAAATTTCTTCTGGGAAAAGAATTGAATCGCTTGACAACGCAGCAATCTACCCAGCCAATCTATATATCGCGCCAAAAGGGAGAATGCATTCCATCGTCCGAGACATTCAGGATGAATTGCACGAACATGCCATTTATTTTGAAAAAGAAGGAAAACTTTTAGAAGCTAATCGAATAAAGGAACGAACCAACTTCGACCTTGAAATGATAAAGGAATTGGGTTATTGTAGTGGTGTGGAAAACTACTCTCGATTTTTTGATGGTAGAAAACCAGGCACTCGACCTTTCTGTTTGTTGGATTATTTTCCAGATGATTTTGTATTGATGATTGATGAGAGTCACGTAACGATTCCACAATTGAGAGGAATGTGGGGCGGTGATCGTGCAAGAAAAATGAACTTGGTCAACTTTGGTTTTAGATTACCGTCTGCGATGGATAATCGACCATTAAATTTTGACGAATTTGAAACGCTCACAAAGCAAACAATTTATGTAAGCGCAACGCCGAGTAACCACGAGTTAGAACAAACGGAAGGGGAAATTGTAGAGCAAATCATCCGCCCAACTGGTTTGTTAGATCCGCCAATCGAAGTACGCCCAAGTATCAACCAAATTGATGATTTACTGGATGAAATCAATGGAAGAATTGATGCGAACGAGCGCGTTTTGGTAACCACTCTGACCAAAAGAATGTCGGAAGAATTAGCGAAGTATCTCGCTAAACTCGACATCAAAGTGCGATACATTCACAGTGAAATTGATACGATGGAACGGGTTGAAATCCTTCGTGATTTGCGATTGGGAGAGTTTGACGTATTGATTGGGGTTAACCTTTTGAGAGAGGGATTAGATTTGCCAGAAGTTTCCTTAGTCGCTATTTTAGATGCAGACAAAGAAGGCTTTTTGAGAAACGATCGCTCGCTCACGCAAACAGCAGGACGTGCTGCTCGTAACTCCAATGGATTGGTTATTTTCTACGCTGATAAAATAACAGATTCAATGCAGCGAACGATTGATGAGACGAATCGTCGTCGCACAATCCAAATGGCTTACAACGAGAAACATGGCATTGTTCCAAAAACCGTTTTGAAATCGAGAGAAGAGATCATGAAGTCAGGTTCTATCCTTGACATCAGAGGCGCAGAGGCCAATGCGTATATTGAAACAGAAGAAGTGAGCGTGGCCGCTGACCCAATCATTCAGTACATGTCGCGCGAGCAATTAGAAAAAACCATCAAAGAAACTGAAAAGCGCATGAGAGCAGCAGCGAAAGATTTAGACTTTATCACTGCTGCGCAAATCAGAGATGAGCTTTTCGCATTAAAAAAGCAATTGAAAGTAACGGCTTAGATTTATTGCAAAATGAACCCTTTTCTTAAGGTATTTTATCTTTTTACTAAAGTTTGTGTTCGAGCTTCGTTTAGGATTTTTTTCAAAAAAACGACGATTATCGGCGAGGAGCGATTAGACTTTAGTGCGCCTTCCATTTTGGTGGCCAATCATCCTCAGACTGCTTTTGATCCGATTTCTGTTGTGGTGAGAACTCCTCATATTGTTTTCTTTCTGGCTAATTATTCCATTTTCAATACGCCTTTTCGCAATTGGTTTTTTAGAACTTTTTACTGTATCCCAATCAAAAGAAAAAAGGAAGATGCCAAAATGGGCTACCTCGACAATGAAAAAAGTTTGAGTATCGCTGCCGATCATTTATCAGGCGGTGGTTGCCTTTTTGTCGCACCTGAAGGAAGAAGTTTGCACAAAAGAAGGATCAATCCTCTAAAAACTGGCGCAGCAAGAATCGCTTTAGATGCCGAAAATGACAATGATTTCAAATTAGGCTTGACCATTTTTCCTTTTGGAAATAATTACGAATCGGCTACTCGTTTTAGAAAGAATTTTGTTCTAAATGTTGGGCACCCTATTCGAATCGCAGACTTCAAATCTGATTTTGAAAAAGATGAAAAAGCTGCTGCAAATAAAATAACGGATCTTATCGCCGAACAACTTTCTGAACTGATAATTGACATCCAACCTGCAATTGATGATCGCGCCTTTCGACAAATCGAAGAAGTTTTAACTACCGAATCAAATCAATCAGAAGAAGCAATTTTCAAAAAAAGAAAAGCATTGTCGCTCTCCTTTTTAAACTTAAAAGAAAATAATAAAAGTACTTTTGAAAAACTAAAATCACAAGCCCTTGAGTACAACAAGTATCGTCGTGGTTGGCACATTTCAGATTCAACTTTCAAAAATCCAAACCTTTCTTTTTTTAGAGTAATTTATTTGATATTCACCTTTCCACTTTTCATTTGGGGAGCTGTTAATAACTTGATTCCATTCTTGATTGTTTGGTATTTGGCTAATAATTTAAAATTTCCAGTAGTTTATAAAAATACTGTAAAAATTCTTTCAGGGTACGTCATCGTTCCTATTTTTTATTTTTTGCAAACGTGGTTGGTGAGTTATTTTACGCCGAGTAGCTGGATGACTTGGGTTTACTTTTTGACTTTGATTCCAGCGGGTTTGATAGCTTGGTGGTGGAAAGAAGCGTTTGAAATTGTCCGAGAGAAATGTCGATTAAGTTCGTTACGATCAAAAAGAAATGAAGAAATACAAAATCTAAAAAGCTACCGAAAAGAACTGCTGAATTTTATTGAACGCGGAGACACGCTGACGCGGAGGAGCGACTCGGAAGTATGAACGCAAAGACAGAAAGGCGCAAAGGAGTGTTTTGCACACAAATGCAAATGGCTCGGTTTTTAACCGAGCCATTTGCATTATAAATCTCCGCGCCTCCGCGCCTTTGCGTTCATAATTTATTGCTTGATCAATCGCTCCGTAGCAATCAATCCTTTTTCGGTACGAACCGTCAAGTTGTAAATACCTTTTGTCAAAGTAGAAAAATTCAATTCAACATTATCAGTATTCAAATTTCCAGTTCTAATTACTTTCCCTAAAAAGTCAGTTAATTGATAGCTAACAAAGTTTTCTTCAGAAGCTATTTTGATAGAAACCATATCGCTGAATGGATTTGGATAAACTCGAACATCTGCATTTATAGCCAAGTTTTTAGTTGAAGAAGGGCCTGATAATAAACCACTTCGAGGGCCTTCAAGAACTGCTCGCATGATAGCAGTTTGTTCTTTTGTAAAAGTATTTTGACAAGTCTCCATGGAATAATCCATGTAGTTTTCAATCATGTCTGGTCGGTCGTCTGATGCATCTGTACAAGTGTTTTGAGCTGTGTCACAGTTAAATTGAGATTGCAAACCTTGATTTGGAGTATCACCCAAACCATCATCCGCATCGCAGTCAGGTGTGCCGAGTAACCCACTGATTCCATCACCTGAAATATGGCGTAAACCTAAGTAATGCCCTACTTCATGAACGGTAGTTCGGCCTTCCATTGGTAAATCTCCAATCATTGGAATTTCATAAACTAATCCTTTTCCAAAAGTTCGATAATCGACAACGATACCTTCCAATTCTTTAGAGGGAGCTGCTGAACCATCAGGCCAATTGGACAACCCAACAGGTGGATAAGCATAACCCAAAACTGGACTTTCCTGACCAAAAATATCAAGGGGTTGAATTTTACAAACCCAAATATTCATAAAGAAATTAGCATCATAAGCATCGCTTCCTCCATTGGCGGTTTGTTTTACATGATCTGGCATTCCCGATCCAACGAAAGAAAATTCTGGTTGAAACTCAGCTGATGTTTCGACTCTAACCACATCGACCAACTCAAACTCAATCATCGGATCACTTGCCACATCTTCAAAAATTGGGCGCATGTTGGAGGTGTCAGGATTTTGTCTGCGGTAACATCTATTCAACTCTGCAATCTGATCTTCGATCTGAGACATTGAAATATTTTCTACTGAATCTTTCCAAACTACATGAACCACAACTGGTATCGTATAAATATCATTGATTCTTGAACGGACACTATTTTTAGCATCTTCAAAAGTTTTTTTAACTGCATCTTGATAACCAGGAAATTGTGCTTCCATTTGATGAACACCGATGTCGTGCAGACAAGGCATAATGGTTTGTGCTTGCATCAAAATGCAAAGCATCATTGAGGTAAAAAGCAGGGTAGCTTTTTTCATAACGTTGATTTTTTAAATGTTAGAAATTAAAGTTTCTAACTCTCTAAAGGTAAGATCGTGGCGAAGTGGAAATCAAAAGTAATTTTACCTTGACATCTCTCGAACATTTTTAAAGATTTTAACTTATCATTTTAATGAAAAGTCAGCCAACATTCATTGGAGTAGATTATGGTTCTAAGCTCGCAGGTACGACAGCGATCTGTTTTA
>CALLVG010000240.1 GCA_938010715.1 uncultured Saprospiraceae bacterium | reverse complement strand
GCTGGCTTATTAGCAGCCAATATTTTAATACGAATGGGTGAGGCTGGATCAAACAAGCCAACTGCCAAAAATTTATTTTTCTTTTGGTCAAAAATGATAGCAAAATCACCTGCTTTTCCCTCAGCATTTTGTTTGACGATGCCTTTATCAAATACCCACGGATGTCCTGAGCGAACAATTTTCTCAACAGCAGGTCTCAATTTGATGGCCAATCGGGCGGGTGTAATGGACGGTAGATTTTCTATCATTAGCGCAAAAATAAAAACTTTCAGCTGGTAGGAGTGATAAGGGCACGTGATAGAGGGGATTTTCAAAATCCGTTCTATCTATGGGATGAGCAGCGAGAAAAACAATCAGATTTTTACCTTTGCAGTCATGTCATCTAAAAAAGTAAAACCGTTTGGTACTTACATCGACCGAAATTATCGGTTGATACGCCTTCGGTTTTTGCAAGCATTCAAAAAGGCAGGTGTGGATATCACCACCGAGCAATGGGTGCTCATGGATTTGTTGATGCAAGAAAACGGACTTTCTCAAAATGAATTGGCAGGCCGTAGTTTTAAGGATGCACCGACGGTTTCGCGTATCATAGATTTGCTTTGCAAAAAAGAATTCACCGAACGCCGAAAAGCAGAAAATGACAAACGTCGTCACGACATTTTTATCACCAAAAATGGAAAGGAAGTTTATAATAAAATCTTACCCATCGTTCACGAACTCCGCGAAAAGGGATGGGAAGGACTTTCAGATGAAGACTATCAGACTTTTCTAAGAATCATGAATCAGGTATTTGGGAATTTTGAGTAGTGGTTTTGCACAGAGCGACTCAGTTGGGACACGGATTTTACGGATTGAAACGGATTAGGACGGATTTTTTAGGTAGGAAAGTTTAAACTAACTTCAAAATTCATTCTTTTTACCTTCGATTTAATTCTGAAAATCCTGATTCAGACAAAAAAGTAAAGAAACGCTTTGAACTTTCCCTGTCAGAAATAAACTCCTCGCCGCTCATCCGCGAAAATCAGCGTCCATCCGCGTCACTTGTCCGCCGAAGGCTGATCCGCGTTCTTCTAAGTTGCTCGTTTAATCGCTAACGCATGTCGCTCAACTTCCCCTACCCCAAAATAGTATTTCAAAAAATAGCAGAACTCCCCAAATCACCATATATTTGTCATGACAACTAATTATAAATAATTTTCATAAAATACATATAATGAATACATCAGAATTAGACTTACCCAAAGTATATGATAAGGCAGCAGATTTCATGCCTTTGCTCGGAACAGATTACCTCGAACTATATGTAAGTAATGCCAAGCAAGCAGCGCATTATTACAAATCAGTGATGGGATTTCAATCCATGGCTTATTCAGGATTGGAAACAGGGCAGCGTGATTTTGAATCTTATGTATTATCACAAGACAAAATTCGTTTGGTTTTGACTTCGCCATTGAGAAGTGGAACAGATGTCGGTCGCCATATTGACAAGCATGGTGATGGAGTAAAAGTAAATGCACTTTGGGTCGCAGATGCAACTCGTGCCTACAATGAAGCAATCAAACGTGGAGCAAAACACTACATGGCTCCAACGCGAGAAGAAGATGAAAACGGATATGTGGTGCGTTCAGGAATCTATACTTACGGAGAAGTAGTCCACATTTTTGTAGAAAGAAATAACTACAATGGTATCTTTTTGCCAGGTTTCAAAAAGTGGGAAACTGCTTATAATCCAGATTCAATCGGTTTGAAATTTGTCGATCACATGGTCGGAAATGTAGAACTCGGCAACATGAATAAGTGGGTTAAATTTTACGAAGAAGTAATGGGCTTTGCTCAGATTCTTTCTTTTGATGACAAAGACATTTCAACCGAATACTCTGCTTTGATGAGTAAAGTAATGAGTAACGGAAATGGTCGTATCAAATTTCCAATCAACGAACCAGCAGAGGGTAAGAAAAAATCTCAGGTGGATGAGTATTTGGAATTTTACGAAGGCGAAGGTGTTCAGCACATCGCAGTAGCAACTGATAACATCATTGATACTGTTACAAAATTGAAGAACAGAGGAATGGAGTTTTTGCAAGTTCCAGATTCGTACTACGATGCACTGGAAGCGCGTGTTGGAAAAATTGATGAAGATATCGAAGCATTGCGCCCATTGGGTATTTTGGTGGACAGAGATGAAGAAGGTTACTTGCTTCAGATTTTTACCAAAACAGTGCAAGCACGCCCTACGATGTTTTTCGAAATCATACAAAGAAAAGGAGCAACCTCTTTCGGAAAAGGAAACTTCAAAGCCTTATTTGAAGCATTGGAAAGAGAGCAAGACTTGAGAGGAAATCTTTAGAATAAAGTCTTTTCGACAATATAAAAAATGCCGTTTCTTAACAGAAGCGGCATTTTTTTGTGTCATTATTAAACGAATGCGTTACATTATTACCTACATTCGTACGTACTTCCCTTGAATTTCCAATTCCACTCAGTCTCAGCACTTTACAGCACAAATAGAAAAATCAGCCTATGCCTAAATGTTACTGCGCTTTACTTGCAATATTTCTTGTCTTGTTTGTTACTGAAAATCAAGCTCAAACTGTTTGTGGAATGGCCACAGACGAGCCCGATGGTTGTTTGATGGAAACCAATCGCTACACAGGGGTGACCAATGTTTACACCAATTCTCCTTTATTAGCAGGAATTGATGGTCAACTCTGTAGTCCAGCTTTTCAAGATGCTTGGTTGCAGTTTGTGCCACTATGTGAAGAAATTACAATTAAATTTTTGGCGATCGGGTGCATTCCTCGTATTGCAACTTATGGTATTAATGTGGCAGTTTTGGATGAAAATTTTGAAGTTCAAAAAAACTGTTTTAAGTTTCAAGTGGCAGGTTTTGCAAACCAAAGATTTAATTTAACTGATTTAGTACCTGGAAAAAAATATCACTTGATGGTTTTCACGGCCTTGGCAGGCCAACGATGTAATTATACTTTTGAAGTAGAAGGTCTTTCTCTTTTTGGAATTGGAAATAATGGAATCCACGGTGTCTTTGATTTAGGCGTAGGAAGTCTTTCCAAGTTTTATGTTGACACTGGTGAGCCAGGAACACGTTATGATTGGACAGCTGATCCAGGAATCGATATTGTAGGTGGGCAGGGAACTCCAACGGTGCAAGTAAGTACGCCAACCACAGGTAGCTATCAATTATGTTGTGAAATTATCAGAACAGACGGTACTGTTGAAAACTATTGCGAAACCATAACCGTCAATGAAACCAGCGACATTATTCAATATCAACAAAAAATGTTTTGTAAAGGTGGTTGCCATGATTTTTATGGTGACTGTTTGAATGTCGGTGGAGAATATTTTCATGATGAAGTAAATGGACAAGGTAGAAATGTCAAGCACTTTTTAGAATTATGCAAAGATCCAGAACCACGTGTAGGTATTTATGGAGAACCATTAATAACAGTTCAAAATGAATTTGTACCCGCAGTTATCAACGGATATTTGAAAAAAGGAAACCCAAACGATCATTCTTTTCAATGGCTAAATGGTCGTGGTCGCCCAATCAATGGTGCAACAGATATGCAATTTTCAGTAGATAGGTCGCGAACGCTATGTTTTGTGGCAACAAACAACATTACGGGCTGCTCCGATACGACCTGTACTGATGTGGAAGTCCTACGACCGATTCCAGAACCATGTAGCTCAACCAATGCACCCGCAAACGAACCACCAGGGTGTGCGCTTTGTACTTCAAGTTATACTGGTTCGACTGCTGGATATACCGCTGGGCAATTCCCAACAGGTTTTTGCTCTGGTATTCAAAACAACCAATATCTCGCTTTTCAAGCGCAGGCGACTTCTGTTACAATAGAAATAACCACGTTTGATTGCCTTTTTCAAAATGGCGTTCAAATGGTAATCGTTGATGAAACCTTAACCGTAATTTCTACCTGTTATGATAGTGGAGGAATGCCCTCGATTGGAAATATCACGGCCTCAGGATTAGTCCCTGGTCAGGTTTACTATATCATGGTCGATGGGTGGTCAGGTGATATTTGCTCGTTCACTTTTGAGTTGGTTGGTGGTATCAATTTTAATCCACCCGATCCGCCACAAGAGATCACCGCAGAAAATGATAACCCATGTCCTGGAGAGGTCGTTTGTTACGAAATCCCACCAGTGAATGGCGCCAATTTATATACTTGGACGGTTCCTTCAAATGGTCAAATTTTGGTCGGACAAGGTTCCAATGAAATCTGTGTTCAATGGAGTGGTTCTGGGACAGCCGATGTTTGTGTGCTACCAAGCAACCCCTGTTTTGAATCGACAGATACTTGCATTCAAGTAAACATTGTAAATAGTACAGCGGTAAATAATGTGCCGCCGATGAACTTTTGTGCTTACGAATTCCCTCTCGAAGAAGCTGATTATTGCCCTGGTGGCGATTGCCCTGGCGTCATCCCTGCCGAAGGAACCTATTGCGTAAATGTAGGCCCAACCGCTGGTGCTTGCGATAGTACGATTTGTTACACTTTCGTGGAATTACCCGTCAATACGATGACCATAGACACTTTTGTTTGTTCGGGAAGCTGTTTGGATTTTTTCGGTACGGATATTTGTGATGCAGGAACCTTTTCGCAAAGAGTCAGAACCAACAGCGCCTGCGATGATGTCATTGAATGGAGCGTTCAACTCATAGACATTAAAGCCAGTATTGACAACCCTCGTCCTTATGATTGTATTGCAGCTGATACGATGTGGTTGATAGGAAACAACTCCACGTTTTCTGGAGGAACAGAATTTCTTTGGGAGGCAATTGATGGTGGAATAGTTGAAGATGGAGTGAATGCACGAACTGCTATCATCAGAGGAGCAGGCCGATATGCTTTAACTTTAAAATTTGGAGAAGGCGGTGGTGCATGCGTGAGTAGAGATACGGTAACCGTTGTCGGAAATCTCGACCCACCAATGATTGCATGTAGTTCTACAGGTAGCACCGTTACTTTCACTTGGCCAGCAGTGCCGGGCGCAGTAGATTATACGATAGATATCAACGGAATCGGACAAGGAAATACTACAAATAACAGCTACACAGTTACAGGTTTGGCTCCTTTACAACCCGTTACTTTTTCAATTAGAGCTAATGGTGCAGCAGGCTGTGTGAGCATCCCTGCCACCGCAACCTGTAATGCACAAGATTGCCCTCAAGTAGATGTTTCGCTTGACAGTTTACCTCCTTTTTGTCTAGGAAATGCACAGCCTGTTCAATTACAATATCAGGTTGTTGGAGCTAATAACACAGGCACTACAATTTGGCTCGGAACTGGTGTTGACGCGAATGGCGTTTTTGATCCCAATCAAGCCAATATTGGTGATAATATTATCAACGTCCTCTATGAGGAAGATGGTTGTAATTATTTCGCTACTCGTGTTTTTACGATAGTGGAACAACCGATAGCAACTTTTGAAGTCGAAACGCCAATTTGTATAACCGACCGATCCGAAATTAATTACACAGGAGACGCCTCTCCTTCCGCAGATTTTAATTGGAATTTTGCCAACGGAAACAATATTAACGGAACAAATGGCATCGGCCCTTACGATATCAATTGGACCACAGCAGGCGATTACACATTGACTTTGGTTGTCACCGAAAATGGTTGTGCTTCCGATCAAGCATCAGAACAAGTTCAAGTCATTGCGCCACTGCCAAAACCAATTTTGCAGTGTAATACAACAACTTCTTCAGTTGAAATAACTTGGGCAGATGTCCCTGGTGCAACCGATTATAGGGTCAACCTTATTTCAGGTAACTCAGGGACTCGTAATAGCAATAGCTACCGAGTCGATAACCTGAGTCCAGGCGATGAAGTAGAAATAGAAGTTGTCGTCACGGGCAATAATATCTGTGGAACTAGTTCAGAAACGATTACGTGTAAAGCGGCAGATTGTCCAGCCGTTCAGTTAGTCATCGAACAGATTGATGATATTTGTTTAACACCAAATACTGCCGATTTTAATTTAAATGACTTTTTACTCCTTTCGGGAAATACGCAAGGAGCAACTATTGAGTGGGAAATTAACGGTATTGTGACCACTGGAGGTATTTGTTCGCCTACGACATTGGGAGTTGGTCAATATGATGTTCAAGTAACCGTTACAGATTCGGGATGCCCTTTTAATGCTACAACAGTGATTAACGTTAAACCTGTTCCAGAGGCAGCTTTCTCAGTAACGCCATCAGTTTGCATTGGCGAATCTGCAACTATCAATTTCAGAAGTACTATTTTAAACAACTCAGTATTCGATTGGGATTTTGGAAATGGAACAGATAATTCTGGTAACACGAATGAAGGGCCCTATGAACTAACTTTTCAAAATGCAGGAAACGAAACCATCACTGTCGAAGTTGAAGCAGAGGGTTGCAGGTCAAATTTAGCAACGGAAATAATTCGAGTAACCGAACCAATCCCAAATTTTAATATTAATTGCAACAGTTCTACTACAACGATAGATTTCAATTGGGCACCATCTACCAATGCGACCAATTATCAGGTGCAAGTATTGAACGCACCTTCTACAGCAACGACCAATCAACCCGATGATTTTAGTTTTAATGTTACCAACTTAAGTCCACTGGAAGAAGTAACGATTGAGGTCGAAGTTTCAGATGCTAATTCCACTTGTCCGCCAACTGTTGTCACGGAAACTTGTATTGCATTGGATTGTCCAACTTTACCACCATTCAATGTTAATTGTAATTCTACTACTGAAGAATTGACATTTACATGGAATCCAGTGATGGGTGCGACTGATTATGTGGTTACAGTTTTGGATATGCCAGCAAGTGCGACGACCAACCAACCCGATGACTTCACCTTCGTCGTTTCAAATCTAAATCCATTAGATGGCGTGACGATTCGAGTAGATGTTTCGAGCGATAGTGATGTTTGTTTGGTTTTGGATGCGCTTTCAAATTGTCAGGCGAAAGATTGTCCACCAATCCAAATTGCAACTATACCAATCCCCCAAGAATGTCTGAATGAGGAAGAAATAGGAACCGAAATTGACTTGCTGGATTTTGTGCAAATCACTGGTGATAATGGTAATGCAGTTATCAATTGGTTTAGTTCAAGTCCATTGAATGGTAGCCGTTTTCAACCAAACGGAAACGATTTTAATACCCATATTTTTACAATAGAAATCATTGAAGAAGGCTGTACATTTACAGAAGCATTGACGATGGATGTGGTTCAAATTCCTTCCAGTGCTTTTACGGTTGAAACACCAATTTGTATCACCGAACGTTCGCGCGTTCAGTTAGAAAATACACCAGCACCGAATACGACTTTCCAATGGGATTTTGGTAGCTCGACCGAGCAACTGGGAGCGCAACCTACGGGGCCATATTCTTTGATCTGGGGCGCAGCAATAACAGATCAAGTTTCTCTTGTCACTCAAAGAAATGGTTGTATTTCTGAGGTGACAACGATGCCTATTCAAGTGGATGCGATTTTGGATGCACCGATTATCAGTTGTACTTCTGGCTTGACAGAAATGGAATTTACATGGATTCCAGTTGTTGGTGCCACAGATTATGATGTCGTCATTGATAATGCACCAACTGGTTTTTCAAATAATCAAACAAGTAATTTTGGATTGCAAATAACAGATGTTTTACCAAATGAAGAAGTGACAATCACCGTTATAGTCAGCGACCCATTGTCTGCTTGTCCGCCCGTCGAAAGTTCATTTACTTGTCAGACAGCGCCCTGCCCTGTGATGACCTTAAGCTTTGATGAGATTCCAGATATTTGTTTGTCAGATAGTTTGAGTCCAATTGATCTGAATGACTATTTGACCATCACGGGTGATTTGCAAAATGGAATCACTACTTGGTCTGGAAGTGGCGCGAACGGCAATGGTATTTTTGACGCAAACGTGAGTGGAATAGGCACACATCTCATGGTGGTTGATTACCGTGAATTGAATTGTGAAAATAGGCAAAATGTTGAAGTAACGGTACATCCAACACCTGACGTTGATGCAGGAGTTGATGTAGAATTGTCTTGTCTCGACTCTATCGCCAATTTAGGCGGGAGCCGAAATGCCAACAATGATCCAGCGGTCGTTTATACATGGACTGGTGGAAATGTTGATAACCCTAATAATTTTAGTACACAAACAACCGAACCAAATACCTTTTTACTAACAGCGACCAATCCAATCACAGGTTGTTCTTCAGCGGATGAGGTAATCGTTTCGATTGGAGCAGGTGCTCCACAGTTGCGAGCATCGGTAGATGACATCAGTTGTTTTGGTTATAATGATGGAACCATTCGAGTGGATACAGTTATTGGAGGAACGCTACCACTGCTTTTTTCCCTAAATGATAATCCGTTTTTAACCCATTCTGTTTTTAGTAATTTGGGGCCAGGAGATTATACGGTGACGGTGCAAGACGCACTTGGTTGTGAAGATGAGATTACCTTCTCTATTGCTGAACCAGATGAATTGACCGTGGAGTTGGTGATTGTTGCCAATGAAATTCCAGTACCATTTGGAGATAGTGTACAGTTGTTGGCGCTTTCCAATTATGCACCTCAATTTTTGAATAGTGTTGAGTGGTCACCTGCGGATAATATTCCAATTTGTGATGAGACAAATATTAATGATTGCCTAAGCATTTTTGTAACGCCAACTGGTCAAACAGTTTATACCGTTCGGGTCGAACACATTAATGGGTGCGCTGCGTCTGACAATGGAGAAGTTTATGTTTCTAAAGAAAAAGGACTTTACATTCCGTCTGCATTTTCACCAACGAATCGAGACGGTATCAATGATGTTTTCCGAATTTATGCAAACTTAGAGCAGGTCGTAGAAATAAAATCTTTTTCAATCGTAGATCGCTGGGGAGCCATGATGCATCAAGCCAAAAACTTTTTGCCGATTGATGACTCACATGGTTGGGATGGCCACTTCCGAGGAAAACCCTTGAACCCAAATGTTTTTGTCTTCATGGTAGAGGTAGAATATTTTGATGGTTCGGTTGAGTTGATAAAAGGCGATGTTACTTTGACTTGGTAGAAATGAGTTTTTAAACAATTTCATTAATAGACTTTATTCTAATAGAAGCCACGAATTACTGCCTTCTAACAAAAATGTTATTGAAATTTATACCCAACTCACTTGGACGCTTACTGCGCTATTACATTTTTGTGATTCTAACATTATAGATTTTTTCTTCAAGTGGTGAGCCAACTCCCACTTTAATTTTATAACTCCTTCCTTTTTCGAATGTGAAATTATTGAAAGAAGAATTAAATTGTTTTAGGTCAAAATTTTTCCAACTTCCAAATTGATTTAATTCATTCAAATTCATCCATTTTTTATTTTCTGGACCATAACTTTTTCCCTGTCTTTCTATTTGCTGTACAGACACGAAATATTTATCATTACAGGTCAACGATTCTCCCCAATTCAGATTTATTCTTCTATTATCAATTAAAATTATTCTATTAGTTAGGCTACCATTTATTTTTGAATCCAAGGTAGGCTTACATTTTATTTTTGATTTATTTTGGTCTATTTGACTACTAAGATTGAATATTCCTAATGAGGTAATTGATAAGAAAATTAGAAATAAAATCTTCTTTTGCCGATTGAAATAAATGTTCATTTTTTGGTATTTGAGGAAGTTACATTACGAAGTTGTTTACGAATTCAAGATAAAATTTGCCGCGTGCAGCCAATCAATGAGTTTTTAAACAACTTCTACAAATTTACCTCATAAAGAAACCAGTTGTAGGTTCAATTAAAATTCGGTATTGCTCAATTAAAATTCTAAGATGTGGCGTTAAAATCTGTCATAGTTTCTTCATTCTAAGAAAAAAATTAGAATTGGACTTGAAGAAGTAAGGTGAGTATTTTTAACGAAGAGCAAGGGAAAAAGAATATTCAAACTGTTATAAGTAGCTTAAGTTAAATAATCGTCATTTCTGACAGAGCAGATTTTTTGCTAACCAAGGCAAAAAATCTTTGCATAGCCGCGCTACGGAAATATTTTTTAACGCAGGGTAGCGAAAAATTTGTTTGTCAAAAATGTGT
>CALLVG010000239.1 GCA_938010715.1 uncultured Saprospiraceae bacterium | reverse complement strand
TTTTGGGTTGCAAGCTCCTATTTTTTAATCATCACTTAGCATTACTCAAAAAATAACTTCCCTCTTCAATTCAAAAAATTAGCTCGAAAAACCTCATTATCAATCACTTTTCCTTCACTAATTTTTTGAAATCGGGAACTTATTTTTTGAGCGTTTCTTAGCTATAGAAGTCGTTTATATGTTTCTAAATAACAAATGTTGATGTCGCTACGCACCACGATGGAAATTTTCAATCCCTGATTCGCATTTCTATTCTTTTTTTTTGGTATAAAGCCTATTCTACTATGAATACTAGGTATTCTTCCAATATTGATCAAAACTATGACGTAAATACTGCAAACCAAAACCCTCTTTCCAAAACTAATCCGTAATTTTGCAGCGTTTTCAATAAAAAAAGTAAACAGTGGAAGAGAAAAACTACCATCCAGAACCATATTGGTCAGACGTTGCTCAAAGAATATTGGAGCGAGAAGATAAAAATGTCATCGCAGGCGATGATGAACCATACTACCGATATAAGCGGGAGAAGTTCTTGCAAATGCTACATGAAGTGGATTTCAAAGGTAAATCAGTCATGGAATTGGGCTCTGGTCCAGGCGGTAATTTGATTAACGTTGCCAAACATAATCCTAAACGATTGGTTGGTGCGGACATTTCAAATGACATGATTCGTTTAGCAACCAAAAATACAGAAGGTCGAGCCGAATTGGTCAAAATTGATGGTACGAAATTACCATTTGAAGATAACACCTTTGATATTGTTTTCACCGCAACGGTACTTCAGCACAACACCGACGATGCGATGCTTCGCAAAATCATGGCAGAGTTATGTCGAGTTTGTAAAGGCAATATCTACCTTTTCGAACGCATCGAAAAAAACGAAATTAAAGGTGATGACCTCTGCAAAGGGCGTCCTGTCAGTTATTACGAATCTATTTGTAAAGAATCTGGCTTTGAGTTGGAAGAAGTAAAATTCATCAATATCGAAACTAGTTACGCCGTGGCAGGGGTAACTCGAAATTGGCTCAATTCAAAAAGCAGGGCAGAGGGGGAACCTTTAAATAAACCATCTTTGTTAATACAAAGCGTCTTACTTCCCGTTACAAAAGTGTTGGACAATGTCTTCACTTCTAAACGTAATATGGGCAGATTGAAGTTTAAGAAAAAATAAAAACGGCACACGGTTATAAGGTACACGGCCGCCGTGTACCGTGTACCCAATAACCGTGTGCCGTTCACCAATAGAAAATTATGTTTCCAAAGTACGATGTCATAGTGGTAGGAGCAGGTCATGCAGGTTGCGAAGCAGCAGTTGCAGCGGCCAACATGGGCTCTAAGGTTTTGTTAGCGACGATGAATATGAATACCATCGCGCAGATGTCTTGTAACCCAGCAATGGGTGGCGTAGCAAAAGGGCAGATTGTACGAGAAGTAGATGCCTTGGGCGGCTACTCTGGTATTGTGACCGATTATTCGATGGTTCAATTTAGAATGTTGAACTTGTCGAAAGGACCGGCTATGTGGAGTCCACGAGCGCAGAGCGATAGAATGATGTTTGCGGCCAAATGGCGCCAGATGTTGGAAGCGCACGAGAACATAGACTTTTGGCAAGAAATGGTCAAAGGAATTATTGTAAAAGATGGCCGAGCGCAAGGAATTTACACGGGTATCGGTTTAGAAATAGAAAGTAAATCTGTCGTACTAACCAACGGTACTTTTTTGAACGGATTGATTCATATTGGTGAAAAGCAATTTGGTGGTGGTAGAGCAGGGGAGAAAGCAGCAACAGGCATCACCGAGCAATTGGTCGAGTTAGGATTCGAATCGGGTAGAATGAAAACGGGAACACCACCGCGTATTGATGGACGTTCTTTGGATTACTCCAAAATGACTGTTCAGAATGGTGATGAAAATCCGAGCAAGTTCTCTTACACTGATACGCCTGAGATAAAAAAACAAATGCCGTGTCATATCACCTACACGAGCAACGAAGTACACGAAACATTGAAGGAAGGGTTTGACCGTTCTCCGATGTTCAATGGACGGATTCGTGGATTGGGGCCAAGGTATTGCCCGAGTATTGAAGATAAAATTGAACGTTTTTCAGATCGTGATCGTCATCAATTATTTATAGAGCCAGAGGGTTGGACAACTTGCGAAATCTATGTGAATGGATTTTCATCTTCCCTACCAGAAGAGGTGCAATACAAAGCGTTGCGCAAAGTCGCTGGTTTTGAAAATATGAAAATGTTTCGCCCAGGGTATGCGATTGAGTATGACTTCTTTCCACCAACGCAATTGGAAGTTTCTTTAGAAACAAAAAAGGTAAAAGGACTCTTTTTCGCTGGACAAATCAATGGAACGACGGGTTACGAAGAAGCAGCTTGTCAAGGCTTGATGGCTGGTTTGAATGCTCACCAATCAGTGGTGGAAGAAGAACCTTTAGTATTAAAAAGATCAGAAGCTTACATCGGTGTTTTGATTGATGATTTGGTAAATAAAGGCACCAAAGAACCTTATCGAATGTTTACTTCGCGCGCGGAGTATCGCGTTTTGTTGCGTCAAGACAATGCAGATATTCGCCTCACGCCAATTGCTCAAAAATTGGGCATCAAAGGTTCGGAAGAGCGAATGGAAAAAGTGACTGAAAAGATAGATGCTGGAAAAGCGATTGAAAGATTTATCAGAAATCACAGCGTCACCCCTGACCAAGTGAATGGCTTTTTGTCATCAATTGACTCAGCTGCGTTGAAACAACAAGTGAAATTGTATAGCGTACTCATGCGCCCGCATATTACTTTAGAAAAATTACGCCCAGTACTTCCTGAGTTGGATAATTTTTTGAAAACACATAATAAATACCACATCGGACTCGCAGAGGTTAACATGAAATATGAAGGCTACCTCAAACGCGAAGAAGAGTTGGTTAGCAAAATGAATCGCCTCGAAGAAGTGAAATTGACCAAAGATTTCAACTACGCTTCTATCAAATCCCTTTCGGCGGAAGCCAGAGAAAAATTAGGCCATATTCAACCCAAAACGATTGGTCAGGCGAGTCGAATCAGTGGGGTTTCTCCTTCGGATATTTCGGTTTTGTTGGTGCATATGGGGCGGTAGGAAGATGTTTTATAAAGAAATAGTGTGTATCTTTGAGTAGCTCTTGAGAAAACGAATGACTATGACAAAACGAGAAATCATTAGTAAAATTAAGGTTGAAAAAGATACAATGAAGCTCATTCAACTTTATGAACAAGATTTTTTGGATGTGTTAGGTGCGAAAGGAGTAGATGATTTGATCGATCAAAAATTGGAAAACCTCAAATATTTGGTAGAACAACTAAGAAAAATTGAAGAAGATGAAAGAAAATAAGAACATCGATCCAAATAAAATTATTCAAACATTAGAATCCACAGATTTATCTGAGATTTTAAATGCAGTGAAGAAAGGAGACTTTTCAACACAGGATGTTTCTGAAATTTGTGATGACTTGGATGATTTAATTTTAGAAACATACAAGACTAAGTTTAGCTTAAAACTTAAAACCCTTTCGCACGAAAAACCAAATTCTTCATTGAGAGATGTAGTAGTTGAAATGTTGAAGTTGCTTCCAAATGATGTCAAAGAATCACATATTACAATATTGACCGAATTTGTCATTGAAAAATGGAAATCTTTTTTTTCAAAAATGGCTGCTTGACTTGATTGTTTTTCCTTAACCTATCTTCAATTCCACTTTTAGAACAGAGAAAAATTAGCCGTCATTCAACCCAAAACGATTGGTCAGGCCAGTCGAATTATTGGGGTTTCTCCTTCGGATATTTCGGTTTTGTTGGTGCATGTGGGGCGGTAGATTTTTATTTTATAAAGTCTTTTATGATGAAAAATTATTTTGAGAATTCTCACCTTGTTTTCAGAAGTGATTTTATAGAAGAAGCAAAAATTAATGAATTGGAAAGAAGAAATCAAATCAACTTTCCACAATCATATAGAGATTTTCTACAGTTTTATAGTCATATAGCCGATTACAAAATAGGCATGAAAATTAATATTCTCGAGCTCGGTCATGACATAGTACAAATAGATGGCCTTTATAACTACTTCAAACTTTTGGAATTCAATTGGCTGGATAAAGATGATACCTTGGTGAAGAGTGGTTTCTTTCCAATTGGTGATACCTTATTAGGTTTTGCTATTGCTATTGGTTGGAAGAGGCATAACAGTGGGTTTGTATATTTAATTGATACAGATGAGAGTTGGTTGTCATTAAGAATGACTTTTTCTGATTTTATTAATAATTTACACGAGTTATAAGGACTCAGTAATATTTCATTGGAAAAATCAATATCTTTGAAAGATAAATTAGACCAAAATGAACGAATCAAAAGCATACGATCACATTATTGATTTTATTGTTAGAGGAATGAATCCTAATGAAATTATCAATTTTCGTCCACCGGTGGCTACTTCAGAGCGGTTAGAGTTTTTGGTTAATAAAGAAAAAGAAGGACTAATTTCCTCAGAAGAAAAATCTGAATTAGATCATTATTTGATGATTGAACATATCATGCGTTTGGCAAAAGCAAAAGCCAGAAAACAACAACGTGCATGAATATTTTCAATGCACGTTAAAAATAAAACCCCACCTCCCACATTAAATAAAATATATTAATTTTGTGTATTTTTCATGTGAATACAATGATTTGAAAACCTAAAACGTTGATTATCAGAAAATTATCTTTAACTTGTATTCTGAAAATAACATAACCTGAAATACTATGGGTAAAATCCAAAATATAATTGCGGTAATGCTATGCATTGCCTTCTTCGGAAATCTGTCTGCTCAAGACAATTTCTACGCCGTTAAAATCGGTACTTTTGTTTCTCCTCAACATGCTGATTTCACAAGTATTCAAGATATCGGTTTTGTCTATTCTGATCCAAAGGCATTCAATCATGAATTGATTTCTTTGGGTGATTTTTCGTCTCATGCAAAAGCGGTAGAATCTATGCTAAAAGTAAGATCTAAGGGCTTTCCTGATGCGACGGTGAATTTGATTCCGATGGCAAAAAAAGAGCGACAAATTCCAGTCATTCAGATGGCAACAATTTCAGCATCAGGGGTCAAAAATTGGGCGAGCTTTTTTAGTGCTTACTCAAAAATCTATGCTCGTCAATTAGATAACCAATTGACTATTTATGCAGGTGGATTTGATTCTATAGAAGGTGCAAAAGCGATTTTGCCTTTTATAAAAGAGGCAGGTTTTAAAGGAGCTTTCGCCCAAATGATTAAGACCACAAACTTACAATCTGTAAAGGAATTGGAAAGTGGTATCAGGGTAGAGATGGCATCCACTTCTACCGAAAATATGGCTCCTGCACCCGTTATTGTAGAAGAGGTATTCACTGCAAAATCAGTAGAAGTGCCAGCTGCACCAATCCCACAAGAAGCACCAGCACCAGTCGTTGTCCAAAAAACATTACCTGTGGAAGGTGAGCCTTCACTTCCTGCCGCTGTTGTTGCAGCCCCGACGCCAAAAGCTGCACCGATTGTGGTTCCAGCGACTCCAGCAGTGAAAGTATATTATCCATCAATCAATGGAAAAGTCAAGAGAAATGCAGCGATTGAAATTCAGAAAGTTTTAAAAGCTGAAAAGAAATATGATGGAAGTTTGGATGGCTTTTATGGGCCAGGTACCGCTACTGCATTTGAAAAATTTACCAAAACGAATCGCCAATGGCGAAAATATCAAATGCTCACTGAACTGTGGCAAATTGATAAAAATGCCACAGGTGCCGATACTTGGAGCGAAGTCAAAATTTTAAAAACCATTCTGTCTGAAATGAATGGAGGGGATAGTAAAACGCGGTCTTTAAAATTTGATGATAAAAGTCTTTCAAACATAAGAAGTAAAGAATTAAAACAGTGGAACGAATCACTTTGGACCAATCTTACCGGTTGGAGTAAACGTGACCCTATGCACGCAGAGGTGGCTACCGTTTTGAAAGTGGCATTCTTCCAAACTCAAGTCCGTATCGAGGAGTATTTTATTGAAAAAGGTAAAAAACCAGAGGTTGCTCGCCTTCATGCGATTGCTACGTTGAAAGCGATGGTAGGGAAAGATTTGGAGCGATTCACGGAGTAAAAGTAGAACGGAAATTTATTTCCGTTAAAAAAATAGGTCTGTCAGATTCATAGAATTTGACAGACCTTTTTTTGTGAGAAGCCCAGGCAAACTCATGTATAGTGTGTTAAATTAGTTGGTTTCCAACCAACGTTGGCGAGACGCCAACTGATCCCACACACGTGGCAAGAACCTCGCCCGAGCTAATAGCTTTTTTTTGTAAAAAAAAGCATCAACACTTTCTGTATCACTATCAAATATGAGTCATCCCTAATTTATTTTTTCGAAATTCAATTCATTAGACTTTATTCCAAAATATCTTGTATGCGTTCAATCACTCTTTTTTCACCACTTTTCGTTAAAAAATTGAACGATAGCTAAGGCTATCCTTAAATTTTTTGCCTCAATTGGCAAAAAAATAGCAATCAAACGCTCTACAACATTTTTTAGAATAAAGTCTATTGATAATCAGTAATTTATGAGTGACCGTCTTGTTGCGAGTTACGGGTTACGAGTCGAGTGTACACGCAACCCGTAACTCGTAACAGTCTGATTTTCAATGACTTAGTAAATGAGACAATCTTCTATTTAAATTAAATCAAAAAATTCGGGATGACTCATGTTTAAATATCAAGGCGCGTGGCGTCGATTCCGTTGGTAGAATTTAGATTTTAATTTCAATTTGAAAAAGGCGCATAGCGACGACCCTGTTAAATTTGAAACGACGGTGACGACGCTACGCGCCTTAAAGTTTGTTCTGAACTGTTTTTTTTACCAATAGAGCCGACGCTACGCGCCTTTCTAAAAAGCTGAATAGCTAATGTTCTGTCGATTGTAGCAAGTTTGATCAATTGAAATTTTATCTCTAAACTTTAGCATAATGAAGTATCTTTCGCCCTCAACTGCCGTCCAAAAGCTGTTTTCGTATTAAAAATATATTATTAGTGAAAGCCATACTCGATCAAAAATTACAACAAGTCCGACCAAAAATTGACGAAATTGTAAAAGACCTACATGACCTTACGGTCGAAATCAAAGCCGAAGAAATCTCACAGATGGTAAGCGACCTTCGCAACCGTATCAACGAACCATATATGTTCGTGATAGCAGGGGAGGTCAAAGCAGGGAAAAGTAGTTTTGTGAATGCACTACTTTCTACTGGAAAAGAAATTTGTAAAGTCGCTCCACAGCCGATGACCGATACGATTCAGCAAATTATTTATGGTGAAAAAGAGGAAGTAGTGGTCATCAATCCATATCTGAAAAAGATATATCAGCCTGTCGAAATATTGAAAGAAATCGCAATTGTTGATACGCCAGGAACCAATACAATTGCCGAACATCACCAAGAAGTAACCGAGCGATTTATTCCAGCAAGTGATTTGATAGTTTTTGTCTTTGAAGCAAAAAATCCATATCGCCAATCGGCATGGGACTTTTTCAAATTTATCAATAAAGAGTGGCGAAAGAAGGTGATTTTCATTTTGCAACAAAAGGATTTGATGAATGATGAAGACCTCGCGGTCAACGTCAAAGGCGTCTATGATCACGCCATCAAGAATGGGATCGAAGAACCAAAAGTTTTCGCTGTTTCTGCAAAAATGGAATTGGAAGGATACGAGGCAAATAGTGGTTTTGCAACCGTAAAAGAATACATTCACGATAACATCACAGGTGGTAAAGCACCTGTTTTGAAACTGCAAAACAACATTGATACCACGCGGAATATCAATGAACGAATTGGAAATGCTTTGGGCGATCGTCAAGCACAATATGAGTTGGATATAAAATTCCGAGAAGACATTCGTGAAACCTTGGAGCAGCATGAGAAGTCATCTCAAAAGCAGGTTGATATTTTGGTAGAAAATTTATTGGCAGGTTACGATAGAATCACGCGCGCAAAAGAAGAAGAATTAGCTGCTGAGCTTTCGATGTTTGGATTGTTGAAACGTTCATTTTCTTCTATTTTTAACAAAAGTTCTTCTATCAAAGTTTGGTCAGAAAAATTTTCTAAAGACCTTGAAAGAGACTTGCAGAATGAACTGCAAAGCAAACTCCAATCAAGCGTTGGTGACTTGGCAGATAGTATCCAACAGATGGCTAAGATTATTGATTTGAAAATTCAAAATAGCCAAACCGTTTTGAAGAATAATCATGAAATTTTCAGTGACATTGCTGAGCGTCGTTCTAATGTTTTGAAAGATTTGCAAGAAGCATTCACAAAGTTTCTCGGACGTTCTGAAAATTTTGCAGATAGAGAATTGTTCCCTGGGTCGGAAGCACTTTCTCCAAATTTATTGACAGGTTCAGGTATTGCAGTCATTGGAACGATTTTGATGACTGTGACGAATACCGCAGTATTGGATGTGACAGGTGGAATCTTAACGGCAGCAGGTCTGCTTTTCGCTGGCGTTTCTACTTCTTCAAAACGTAAAAAAATTATCAACGATTTTAAAAATGAAATCGAATCGGGTCGGTCTCAAATCAACGATGAAGTTTATGGTAAACTAAAAACCTACGTAGCCAATATCCGAGAAAAACTGGAAGCTAATTTCCGTGAATTTGATAATTTATTGGAGTCAGAAAATAAGCAATTGGAAAAATTGGTCGGTATGCACGAGTCAATCGAAGAAAGATTGGAAGGGTGCAAAAATGAGTTGCCTGTGGTTTAGTCTTGGCTACCCTTTTTGTTTCATTTTGTTGAAGTGAAAATCTGAGGCTATGAATATAGATGAAACAATGGGTTTACTGTCTCCCTTTGGAGGGAGATGTCGATAGACAGAGGGAGGAATCTTCCCAAATCTCTGATTCAGAAACCTGACTTTTAAAATTTTTAAACAAAAAAAGAAAGGAATAAGGTAGTATTTTAGTGGAACCATTTCACTAAAAAGCACCTCTTATGAAATTACGAATTACCTTCTTTATCTGTCTTTTTCTTTTTCAACTTAACGAAGTTAGTTTACAAACAGATTGTAGAATTTCCACTGCACAGATTGACTTGAATGGAAACAACGTCAAGACCCGCCTGCATGTCTCGGGAGATTTATGGTGGGATGGTCGAGATGGAAAATATCAAGTTGAAATCAATGGACCTTCGGTTCCAACGCCTTCCGCATTGTATGCAGGTGGCGTTTGGATGGGTGGATTTTCTCCTTCAGGAGAACTAAAAATAGCAGCTTCAACTTACGGGCGAGGCCGAGGAATTACGGACTACTTCTCTGGTCCGCTTAACGCCAATGACGGTTCTACCGACGAAACGACTTGTAGAAATTGGGATCGATTTTTCAAAGTAGAGAAATCTAAAATAGAAGAGCATCTTAGTCTATGGCAACAGGGAAATTATACGGAAACTCAAATTCCTAACCAAATAAAAAGCTGGCCTGCAAAGGGCAATCCTTTTTTTGAATCAATCTACGGTTTTGAATTGCCTGACACACCTCAAGGCCTCGCCGACTTTTGGGATGAAAACAACGACGGCGTTTACAACCCATTGGATGGAGATCATCCAACCTTATTGCAGCGTGGATGTGATGTAGGAACAATTCCAGACGAAATGATTTTTTGGATTTTCAATGATGGTGGAGGAACTCATGAAATAACGAATGGCAATCCAATGCAAATGGAATTTCAAGTCACTGCATTTGCATTCAAACAAGACAACTTTAAAAATTCAACTTTTTATAAATACAAACTCATCAATAGAAGTTCGGAAACATTGAATGATGCGTATTTCGGTATGTGGGCTGATCCAGATTTGGGATGCTATACAGATGATTTTTTTGGATGTGATTCTACCCGTAACATGTGGTATTTGTACAATGCAGATGAATTAGATGGCGAGGTTGGTTGTACTTGCCCCCAAGGAATACTTACCTATTGTGATAAAACGCCAATGCTCGGAATGGATTTTTTTAGAGGCCCTTTAGATAAAGATGGTAATGAATTGGGCATGAGTTCATTTACCTACCATCACAATCCATCATTATGGGGCGGTCCATCTGCAATGACTGATCCTGCGCTTGATGCAGAATATTACAACTATTTGACTGGTAAATGGAGTGACGGAACACCATATACTATTAGTGGTAATGGGTATTTGTCTGGAAGTCAAACCACCAATTTTGTTTTTCCAGATGAACCAATTGATGCTTCTTCATGGTCGATGTGTACCTCTGGTTTGCCATATGGAGACCACAGAGTAGTACAAGCTACAGGGCCAATCACGATGGCTTCTAACTCAGTTAATGAACTTATTTTGGGAGTGGTTTGGGTGCCAGATGTTCAGTCTCCCTGTCCTGATTTGAATGAATTAAAAAGTGCAGATGATATTATCCAAGTAGCTTTTGATAATTGTTTGGATGTTTTTACATCGGTCGAAGATACTCAAGCAAATTCGTTAGAAGGAATTATGCTTTCGCCAAATCCATTTTCAAAAATCAATCATACTGACTTAACCATTTCTAATTTACCACAAAAATCTACGATTCGAATTTTTGATATTAATGGAAAAGTGGTGAAAAATATAGGACGGGTAGATAGCCCATCCATCAATTGGACACCTGATTTTTTACTTTCTGGTGGAGTGTATTTTGTTGAGGTAAGAGACCAATATGCACGTAAAGTGCTGAAGTGGGTTTATTCAAAATAATTTCCAAAATCTAAAATTTCATAAAATGAGACTAATTTTTTCATGCGTATTTTTTATTCTAATTTTTTCAAATAAAATTCATTCACAAAGAGGTGGTGATTGTGCGCCAGCAACAGCTGTTACCGATTTGCATGCCAATGAAGTCAAAGCAACCTTGCTTAATGGCGGCGATATGTGGTGGGATACAGATGATGGTGCTTACTTCGCTCCATATAATGGCCCAAATCAACAGACACCTTCCAGCCTTTTCGCAGGAGGAATTTGGATGGGTGGAATTGATCCAGGTGGAAGTATAAAATTAGCTGCTAAAACCTACGGTTCAGGATCTGGGCAAACTGATTTCTACCCAGGGCCACTCAATCAATTTACTGGAACTGCTTTCCCCGATCAATGTGGAAATTGGGATCGATTTTTTGAGGTCACAAGTGCGGAGATTAATAGTCACCTTTGGCGCTTTGGACAAAGTAATTACAATGAAGCTTTAATTCCAAAAGGAGTAAAAGAATGGCCAGCAAAAGGCAATCCTTTTTTCGAAGCTGCGTATGGATTTGAATTGCCAGATACGGGACAAGGTTTAGCTGATTTTTATGATGAAAATAGAGATGGTGTTTACAATCCATTGGATGGTGATTATCCAGCATTGATACAAAGAGGTTGTAATACACCATCGATTCCTGACCAGATGATTTTTTGGGTATTTAATGATGCAGGAGGTATTCATACCGAATCGACTGCCGACCCTATGCAAATGGAATTTCAAGTCACCGCTTTTGCTTATGACCAACCCAACGCAATGGGCTTATCCACTTTTTATAAATACAAAATTATCAATCGAGCAATTGAAGATTTGAGAGATGCATATTTCGGTTTATGGATGGATCCTGACTTGGGTTGTTACACAGACGATTATATCGGTTGTGATACATCGAGAAATATGGCTTATATCTATAATCAGGATGAATTGGATGGGCAAGTTGGTACAAATTGCCCAGGAGGAGTAAATACATTTGGTGATAATGTTCCTATGGTTGGGGTTGATTTTTTTCAAGGACCTATTGGAGAAGGTGATCCAACAAGGGATTCTTTTGGAAATGTAATTGTTGATAGTTTAACCCTTGATACCATTTTTGAAACGGTTGAGTTAGGTATGAGTTCTTTTATTCATTATAATAATCATAGTGTCAATCATTTTCCAGCAGGATCACTTGATCCTCAAAATCCTGAAGAATTTTATAACTATCTAAAAGGTAAATGGCGAGATGGTTCGCCAATTACTTTCGGTGGTTCTGGATACCAATCAAGCAATCAAGAAACGTCTTATATGTATCCGAGTTCACCTGATTGCGCAAGCAGTGATTGTTGGTCACTGTGTAACGCTAATTTAGGAGAAAGTGATCGGCGAACCATCCAATCCGTTGGCCCCATGGATCTTAAACCAGGCGATTTCAAAGAAATAATTTTTGGAGTCATTTCAACTTTCGGAGCGAAACTCCCTTGTCCAAGTCTCGATAAATTAGGAGCAGATGATGATTTCATTCAAGCCGCGTTTGATAATTGTTTGCAATTTCAGGAAACACCTGATCCGCCAACGGTCAATTGGGAAGTAGGCGATCAATATTTGAGGGGTAAAATTTCTAATAGAGATAATTCAAATAATTATCAGGAAAGGTTTGAGTCCGTTGACATTATTGCTCCTGATAATATTCCAGTAGAAGATAGATTGTACAAATTTGAAGGGTACAAAATTTTTCAAATTGAAAATGAATATGTTGGTTGGTCAAATTTGAATGATCCGACGAAAGCTCGATTAGTTTATCAAACTGATATTCAAAATGGTATTGAAGAAATTTTTAATTGGAAATTAGAAAACGGAAATTGGATTTCTGAACCAAAAGTAAATGCCACTAATACAAATTCAGATTTTGAGTTAACTTTTGAACTTGAAAAAGACGCCTTCACTGGTGATGATTTTGAAAATGAAAAAGTAGTACATTTCGCTGCTTTGGCTTATGCCCACAACAACTGGCAGACGTTCGATAGTCAGACGTTAGTTGGTCAGCGAACACCTTATTTAGAAGGGCGATTAAAAACAAGTTCAGCTATTCCAACATTAGTCCCTCCTTACGCTGGTTTGGGTACAGTTGATGTTATTACTCGATTGGATGGGGTAGGTGCAGGGCGACGATTTTTGGATATGACCGATGAGATGCATGATATTATTTTAAATCAAAATTTTGATGGAACGATTAATTATCGAGGTGATCGAGCACCTTTTGAAGTCCGTATTACAGACCCAGATAAATTGGGAGGAAGATTTGAATTGACCTTCATTGATGAAAATTTAAATGATGATAAATTAGATGGTGAGATAAAATGGCAATTGACCAATTTGGATAACCCAAGTGAAGTTTTCGTTTCTGAATCTGACATCATTACTTACGAGGAATTTTCTAACTATGGTTTTGCTATCCATAATCGTATGGGATTGGAACCTGGTAATAATCGAGATGAGCGAGGTGACCCCGCCAATGGAGCAATAGGAGACGAGTATGTTTATGAAAATCCAACAGCACAATGGTATGATGGAATTCCAGATGATTTTTCTCCGCAAGGAGTAGATTATTTCAGACCAGAATGGCTTGATTTTATTCAGAATGACCCTAACGGGCCAGATCATCCATGGGATCCAGATCAGAAACTTTCAAAAATGGGGAATGGATTTTTTGTTCCATATTTTTTGTGTGATTATAGAGCAACTGATAGAGGCATTCCTTTTATCACTCCAGCTTGGACGCAACAAGGAGGTTTGGTTAGGCAGCAATTGAGCCAGGCTGATTTAAATAATGTTGACATTGTATTTACATCAGACAAATCTAAGTGGAGTCGTTGTATTATTGTTGAAAGTTCAAGTCCAAGTTTGACTCAATTCGGATTTACAACAGAAAATTTGCGTAATCACTTTGATTTGAGAGGTGCCCCTTCTGTTGGAAAAGAAGATGCCAACGGCGACGGACTTCCTGACCCTGATGGAGACGGCGAAGGCATGGGTTGGTTTCCAGGTTATGCGATAGATGTTGAAACCGGTCAACGATTAAATATCTTTTTTGGCGAATCCTCTATTTACAGATGTGATGAGCCGTTTTTTAGCGATTTTTTAAATGCTTGTGAAAATGGAATTTTTGATGATAATGCTCCAACTGGTGCTGATATGATGTGGAATCCAACTTCTCAAATCGGAATAGAGAATGCACCTGTCGATTTTCAAACTCCAGATGCGCTTTGGCTTGCCATCGCAGGAGGGCAACATTTTATTTATGTTACTCAGCAACCTTATGATGGTTGTGTAGAGTTAAGAGATCGGTTTCGTGCAGGTATCAATCCATTATTCAAAGCAAGAGCTTTTGGTGATGTAACTTGGACAGGTCTTCCTGTTTTACCAGAAGGTGAAAAATTAAATAGTTATGCCGATGGAATTATTCCTAATGATTTGACAGTCAAATTAAGAGTAGATAATTCATACAAAGTTTATGAAGGAACGAATGATAAAAATGGTTATCCAACCTATATTTTCAGTACTGGAAATACGATTTCAAACACCCAAGAAATAGCAATTGAAAATCCGTTGGATGAAATCATTTTATCTCCAAATCCAATTTATAGTAAAATAGATCAGCAACTGACAATTTCTAATTTGCCAACAAAATCGCATGTCAAGATTTTTGATGTAAATGGAAAAATCGTCGATGATCTTGGTCGATCGTCGCTTACTTCTGTTGTTTGGAATCCAGAAGGTAAATTGGCTTCAGGTATGTATTTGGTGCAAATCGAGCATGCTGTTTGGGGTAGGAAAATTTTGAAATGGGTTTGTTTGTAAAATAGGAATGAGTCTTTCTGAGTGCACAAGTCTTGAATTTTGGCGAAATAGCCACGTAGTGGCGGCTCTGTTTGTAGAAAAAAGATTAATTATAAAAAATAAGGGCGTTAGCCCTGGCACCGTTAACTTTAAAACAAACGGTGCCGCCCCGCCGCGGCGGGGCTAAAAATCATGGTAATTAATCCGCTTTCTACAAACGGTATCGGAGCTACGCTCCTTTTTCGATAAAGAAATCGAGACTTGTCCACTGAGGATGACTTATGTTTTTTAGTTTTTGAAAACTCGTTTGACTGTAATGCCTTCTTCCGTTTCTATTTTCAAAAACAACATACCTGAAACAATTTTAGGTAAAGTAATCTCATTAGAACCTGATTGTTCAACCAAGATCAATCGACCTGTCAAATCATAAACCGAAACAACCACATCTCTAAAATCCACTCCTGTTAAATAAATTTTCCCATCTGTTGGATTAGGGAAAAGATGAATATCCAACTGTTGATTTTTATCCACGGAAGAAGAAGTTGGCAACTCCGTAACCATTACATTTTCAGTGGTATTGGTTACAATTGGCGGATTGAAATCAAAGTAAATACTCGCCGTATTTTGAATCGGTGTTTCTTCTGGCAACCCATCTTTCGTTTTGATGAGATAGGAAACATAACCATTACTTGCATCAAAATTGGTCGTGCTATCAGGTAGAAAAATATCTTTAAATTCAAAAGTGACATTGCGCTCCTCTTCGATAGAAACATTTAACACTTCATAATGGCTGCTACTGATAATTTTAAAAGTAGAAGGATCGAGATTGGCATCTAAAGTATCTCTGATGACAACATCATAAGCTACATCATTACCTGTGTTTTGGAAACGGACAGTGTAGAATAAATCTTCATCGAAAGTCGTGTAAGCAGTGCCTTGATATTCTTTTGAGCGATCTGGAGTGACGAGTTTATCGTTGGGGTCGTAGGCGCAGCGCATCTCAACATTGTGTTCATATTCATTTCCACCATTATTAAAATAGGATTTGAATTTTAGAATTTCACCAACGGGAATGGTTGGTGGAGTTGGAATTTGGATATTGACTTCTTTGATTATTTCATGGCCAGGATGAAGGTCTTGAAAATTCCAGCCGAGGGTATTTCCGTTTATGATATCTGCATCTGAAGTAAAATCGGTGAGCCGAGGGTCTATTTCAAACCATAATGTTCCGCTTTCGAAATCGGTTCCTAAGTTTTTGGTGACAATTTTAAAAGAGATGTTATTCCCACAGCGGAGATTTGAACTTTGCGTCATAGATACCAAATTTGAGGAATTACTTTTTGGGTAAATACCGAATGAAACATTTGCGACTGTAGAATTAGAAGAAATTTCAAATGTTTCTGTCGCTGAAGTCGTCAATTCCCAATTAGGATTATCAATGAAAGACATCATATAATTCCCAAAATCTAAAATCCATCTTCCAGTATCAAAACCACCTGAAACTAGCGTCTCGCCAGTTTCTTCAATTTTAATAGGAATGTTAGGAACAATTAATTCATTTGATTCTTGAACTCCGTTTTGATTTTGGTCGTAGAAAACAGCGTAATTCACTTCTCCTATTTCGCATGAAAGTAGAATTTCTTCTCTTGAACTACAACCTATCGAGTTTTCTTGAATTGAATCTGTATTGAGATTTTGTATTAAATAATTACAGAAAGGTTCTATGTTGCAAACAGAGAGGTTTGGGTTGTCTAAAACAGTTATACGCTTCCCACCGCCAATTGGTATTCCAATGACTTCCAAATTTTCAAGAGCTCTTATATCAGCCAATACAGCATTACTGCGTATCCGCAAACTATTAGAAATAGTTGTTAAATTTTCTAACCCTTTTAAATTTTCCAAATCATCGTTTTCATCTATATCCAAACCTCCAGAAATTCTTATCAAATTTTCTAACCCCTTTAAACTTATTAATGCAGTTTGAATAATACCCATGCCAGAACTTACAGATTCAAGGCTCCTTAAACCTTCTATGTTTGCCAAGGATCGATTGTCTTTTATTAATAAAAACTTGAAACAAGTTCTAAAGCTTTCCAAACCATCTAAACTTGTTAACGCTGGGTTTTCAAAAATAAAGAAACTACCTTCGGTATGTGTCAAGTTGTCTAAACCCTTTAGATTTTTTAACACATGATTATCTCTTATCGATATATCACCTTTAGTATATCTCAAATTTTCTAACCCTTCTAAACTTGTTAGTAAGGAATTATTGTTTATTGATAAAGTTGATGTTAAATCTTTTCCAATTGATATTATATTGGAAAGCCCCATAAGGTTTTCAACAGTTCCAGTTATTAGTATACCCTTTGGAATTTCCGTACAATTAGGATATCTAATCAAAAAATCATCAACTTGTTCTTGAGTAGTAAATCTAATATCCCCCGTAGGACATTGCCCATTCAAACAAAACCCAACCAACAAAAAAAGAACAAAAAAGCAGACCTGTTTCATTTTCAAAAGTTTTAACTCAAGGAATTTATTTTAAGCAGTTTTCAAGATAGTCTGCTAAAGATACTGAATGTCGCGTAATTACTCAAACAACCCCTCCTCCACCAACTCACACAAAATATGCCCCAACAAAATATGCGCCTCCTGAATACGCGGCGTATCATTGGAAGGAACTTTCAAAATATAATCACACATCGAATTCATCTGACCACCAGAGTCGCCAGTCAAACCAACGACGATCATCTTTTGCTCACGAGCAGCTTCAATGGTTTTTAAAATATTAGATGAGTTACCAGAAGTAGAAATAGCGAATAAAACATCCCCCTCTCGACCTGCTGCTCTGACCATTCGAGCATAAACTTCTTCATAACTATAATCATTCGCAACGGCTGTTACGAAGGACGAATTGACATGCAATGCCTCTGCGTAAAGAGGTGCTCTTTCTTTATAAAAACGACCAGAGAGTTCTGCTGCGATATGTTGTGCATCAGAAGCACTTCCTCCATTCCCACAAAAAAGTAGTTTTTTATCTTTTTGAAAAGCTGTGATACACGTCTCCACAACCTGTTCCAAAGTTGTTAGTAACTTCTCATCAGCCAATATTCGTTGCTTAATCGCAACACTTTCTAATATAATTTTTTGAAAACGGTTTCGCATAAGCGTTTCTTTGCTGCTATTGGGTGATTTATGTTATATTCAATAAATTCGTTTGCACTCAATCAATTAGTGTTGATTGTTAAATGGCTAAATTGTTTAATTGTTATGGTCGTTTCGGAATAACCATTTAACCATCAAATAATTTATCAATCATCTTTAACGCCTCAAAGGTAATATTTCATGTATCAACACCATAAACTTAAAGTAGAACGCACTGCACAGTTTTCTACTATCGGAAATGCCAATAAAAACACGACTCGATTGGTCATTGCTTGTCATGGGCAAGGGCAGTTGGCGAAGCATTTCGTCCGTCGATTTGATGTTTTGGATGATGGAAAAACGTTGGTGATTGCGCCAGAAGCATTGTCCAAATTTTACATAAAAGACATGCAAGGCGAGGTTGGTGCATGTTGGATGACGCGAGAAGATCGTTTAGATGAAATCAGCGATTACTCCAATTATTTACAGCAATTGTATGACCATTATGTTCCAATGCTTTCGGAGGAAGTTGAGATAATTCTTTTCGGTTTTTCACAAGGTGGTGCAACGATTTTCAGATGGGCGATGGAAAAATTTCCAAAAGTGAATGCCTTTATTCTTTTTGGGAGCATGTTGCCTGAAGATTTAGATTACACCCCACACTTAGATTATTTTAATTCTAAAAAATTAATTTGGATGTATGGAACAGAAGACCAATTCCTAACGCCAAAGAGATTAGAGTTTGGAAGAAGTGTAATATCTAAAAGTCAATTGAATTTTGAAGCGTTAACTTTTGAGGGGAAGCATGTGGTGCCGAGAGAGGTGGTGAAGGTACTCTTTGAAAAGAATTTGAATTTATAATTGCTTTTGATAATCTGGTCAAGTAGAATTAGCGTTACTTGTCACCCTTTGGAGGGAGATGTCGATAGACATAGGGAGGAATCTTGCTATTAAGATCCGAGTTATTCCTCTCCCGTCCGCCGCAGCGGACACCCTCTCCAAAGAGGGACAATTAGCTCTATATTTCATCAATATTCTCAAAACAAAAAAAAACAGGGCCAAAGCAAAAAATGCTCGGCCCTGTTCTGAGGGGTTTTCATGTTCTCTTAACAAAAAGATAATCGTTACAACCGAGGGGTAAACAGTACGATTTAAGGAAATAGAAGAAAAAAGTTAGGGGGTAAAATAATTTATCGTGCTACCCAGATGTAACCTCCGTCATCTTTTCGCTGAGAACTCGAATTTTTTAATAAATTAAAATTCATAAGTTGGGGGGAATGTTCGTGCATCTTAAAAACGTCTTTGATCTTGTAAATAGTATTAAGGTGTTTTGTTAACGAATTTTCATATTATAATTCGTTATCATATTAAAAACAATTACTATGCCAAAAATGCTCAAAATCAGCTGTTTGTAAAAATATGTCAAAAATTCATCACTTCTTTAATACCAAAAATTCAAGTCTGTTAAAAAAGCTTGATTTTGACCGCTTCGGGGTGAACAACATTCGGGTATATGTTAAAAGGGATGACCTGCTGCACCCGTTTGTTTCAGGTAATAAGTGGCGAAAACTCAAATACAACCTCCTCGAAGCCGAAGAAAAAGGTCATAAAACCCTTCTAACATTTGGTGGTGCTTTCTCCAATCACATCGCCGCTGTAGCCGCTGCCGGTTCTGAATTCGATTTTAAAACAATAGGAATCATACGAGGCGAAAAAGTCGAACCACTCAATCCAACACTTGCCTATGCTACCCAACAGGGCATGGAATTACACTTTGTCAGTAGAACGGATTATAAAAAACGATCAGCACCTGATTTTATTAAAAAATTTGAAAAGCAATTTGGCACATTCTATCATTTGCCAGAAGGAGGAACAAACCACTTGGCCATAAAAGGCTGCTCAGAAATAATCGAAGAAATAAATAGCGACTTGATGCAACGCCCAGACTACATTTGTGCACCTTGTGGGACAGGAGGAACCTTGGCAGGTTTGATTGCAAAAGCAGATCCTGCAACCCATATCCTCGGTTTTTCGGCCTTAAAAGGAGATTTTCTAAAAGAAGAAATAAAAACTTTGTTAAGCAGTTTTGATGCAAATCATTCCCAAAATTGGTCATTAAACACTGATTATCATTTTGGAGGATATGCTAAATGGACTCCTGAATTAGTCAATTTTATTAACGAAAAACGCTCAAAAATCATTTTAGACCCAATTTACACTGGAAAAATGTTTTTTGGAATTTTTGACCTGATACAAAAAGGCTTTTTTAAATCAGGAAGCACTATTGTCGCTCTCCACACAGGCGGGCTGCAAGGAATCGAAGGATTCAACCAACGATTTGGTCAAGTTCTACGTGCTAAGTAACTTGCACGCCGAAGAAGCCAAAAATTGACGAACACCAAAAAGAATTATGCTACACAAACTATTTAAGAATAAACGCTCAAACGATACTGCGAACCAACATAGTTTGTTGGGAGCAGTAGGAAATACGCCATTGGTTAGGTTGAATCATTTCTCCGATTTATTGGGAGCAAATATTTATGCCAAGTTGGAATTTTTCAACCCAGGACTTTCTGCAAAAGATAGAATTGTCGCTCACATCATTGATAAAGCAGAGAAAGCAGGCAAACTCAAACCAGGTGGAACAGTAGTCGATGCAACTTCTGGTAACACTGGAATGGCACTCGCAATGTTGAGCCGCATCAAAGGCTACAAATGCGTCCTAACTGTTGCTGACAAAGCCTCCAAAGAAAAAATCAATAGTCTAAAATCATTGGGAGCAGAAGTGGTACTTTGTCCTTCAGGCGTTGCGCCAGATGACCCAAGGTCATACTACCAAATGGCCATTCAATTGACGGAAGAAATTGAAGGAGCATATTACACCAATCAAAATTTCAATAAAGACAATATTGAAGCGCATTACCTGACAACTGGCCCAGAAATTTGGGAACAATTGGATGGAAAAATAACGCATTTCGTCGCTGCCGTTGGAACAGGAGGAACGATAAGTGGAACAGGTAAATTCCTAAAGGAACAAAATAAAGACATCGAAATCATCGGCGTTGATGCCTATGGTTCTGTTTTGAAAAAATATCACCAAACTGGGATTTACGATATTTCTATCGCTCATTCTTACAAAATGGAAGGCGTAGGGAAAAGCATCATTCCTGGCAATGTGGATTTTAGTACCATCGACCGATTTGTAAAAGTTGGTGATTTAAAATCAGCGCTTCGTGCTCGTAAAATGGCGCAGATGGAAGGTATTTGGGGAGGCCACTCTTCAGGTGCTGTTTTGGAAGCAATTTTCAAAACAAAAGAAAGTTTCAACCCAACTGACAACATTGTCATCTTACTTTCCGACCACGGAAGTAAATATTTATCTACAATTTACAATGACGAGTGGGTTGAAGAAAAACTTTATAGCAAACCGTGATGAATAAACTTCATTCAACAAAAAGAGGCCTTCTAAATTTTATTTTAGGATGCCTCTTTTTTTGTGGGAATGCTTCTGCGCAATCTCCCTATTCGCTTAACACAAAAAAAGAAATCTATTGGCTTTCGAGCGGCATCTCAGTGCTTGGTCTCGGCTATGGTTTAGGCACAACCACAAAGTCACTCAAGGCAGATGAGATTCTAAATCTAAAACCAACTAATATCAATTCCTTCGACCGTTTCGCAACGGAAAATTATGACATAGAAATTCAAAAGTTAAGTGATGGTTTTCTTTATAGTTCGTTTGCAGGAGCGATTCCTTTTCTTTTTGATAAAAAGGTGAGAAAAGATATCGTCGTGTTGGGCGTCATTTATACCGAAGCTGCCACAATCACCGCAGGCACAACGCTTTTAACAAAGTTCCTTACTGATAGGAACCGTCCATTTGTTTATAACCCAAATGCAGGTTTGGATGAAAAAATGAGACGGCAAGCGAGACATTCTTTTTTCTCAGGGCACACGTCAATTGCGGCCATGAATACTTTTTTCATTGCAAAAGTCTTTAGCGATTATCATCCTGATTCTAAGTACAAACCATTGGTATGGGCAGGCGCGGTTTTGATACCTGCTGCAACGGGTTATGCCCGTGTCGAGGGCGGAAAACACTTTCCAACAGATGTTTTGGCTGGTTATGCCGTCGGAGCGTTGGCAGGGTATTTTGTTCCACATTTTCATAAAAAGAAAAATCAAAAAGATTTGGTTTTTCACATTTATCCATCGCCTTTTGGCCTTTCTATTGAAGTAGATTTAAATTAAAAATCGGTTCAAGTTCCTTCTGTGTCTCTCGTAGAGGACACAGAAGCGAAAAATATAAAACTTAATAACTTATTTCTCACCTTTGCCACATGCAACGACTTCGAAGCCTTTTGGGTTTTCTTCATAAATATCGACGGAATGTATCGCTCAACATTTTGAGTAATATATTCATGGTGGTATTTTCGGTATTTAGTATTCCGATGCTGATTCCGTTTTTGGAGATTTTGTTTGGTCAAAAAGAACTCGTTACAGAAGCGAAACCATCTGGTTTTGACATTCCAACTTTGGTTCATAATTTCAACTATGAACTGAGCCAAATCATTATCAATAACGGAAAGGAACGTGCGCTGATTTATCTCTGCGTGGCAATCGTCGTTATTTTCTTTTTGAAAAATCTATTCCGTTATCTATCGGTGTTTTTTATTGCATCTGTTAGAAATGGTATTGTGCGAGATATTCGTCAAAACTTATTTGATAAGATATTGGTGCTGCCGCTTTCTTATTTTTCTGATGAAAAAAAAGGGGACATCATGTCACGTGTCACAGTCGATGTTCAAGAAATTGAAAACAGTATTTTGAGTGTCGTTGAAACCATCATCCGTGAGCCATTGATGATAGTTGGTGCATTGAGTTTTATGATTTACCTCAGTTCTTCACTGACATTTTTCGTTTTCTTTTTATTGATTTTTACGGCAGTAGTGATTGGTGGTATTGGGAAAGCATTGAAAAAACAATCTTCCAAAGTTTTAGAAAAGCAAGGTGCTTTAATTTCAACATTAGAAGAATCACTTTCTGGTTTAAGAATTATCAAAGCTTTCAATGCAGAAGGTGAGCAATCTCGCAAGTTTCTAAAAGAAAACAATTCATACCGAACGCTGCTCACGCGTTTGTTGTGGAGAAGAGATTTGTCCTCTCCACTTTCGGAATTTATGGGCATCACGGTGGTGGCAGTTTTGATATGGTATGGCTTTCGGGAAGTGAATTCGGGAGCAATTTCGGTGGCGGCGTTTATTGCTTTTTTATATGCCTTTTTCACCATCATCGAACCAGCAAAGAAGTTTGCATCTGCTTCTTATAAAATACAAAAAGGAATTGCTGCTGTGGAGCGAATCGAGGTCATTTTGAATGCAGAAAACAATATCAAAGATGCACCCGATGCACAATCATTTTCCAATTTTCAATCAGCAGTTGAGTTTAAGGACGTTTCTTTTTATTATAAAAAAGAGGATGGAGCCGTTGTTGAAAACATCAATTTCAAAATTCCAAAAGGAAAAACCGTAGCATTGGTTGGTTCATCGGGAGCAGGTAAATCGACGTTGGCTGATTTGCTTCCTCGTTTCTACGATGTAAGCGAAGGAGTGATTTTGATTGATGGAAAAGATATTATAAATATAAAACTAAACGACCTCCGCGAACAAATGGGCATCGTCTCACAAGAAGCTATTCTTTTCAACGAAACCATTTTCAACAATATCGCTTTTGGTAAAAAAGGAATAACGGAAGCGCAGGTCATCGCTGCCGCAAAAATCGCCAACGCTCACGATTTTATCATGGAAACAGATCAAGGTTATCAAACCAATATCGGTGACCGTGGAATGAAACTCTCTGGTGGTCAACGTCAACGTCTGACAATTGCACGTGCGGTTTTGAAAGACCCGCCAATTTTGATTTTGGATGAAGCGACTTCTGCACTCGATTCTGAATCAGAAAAATTGGTGCAAGATGCACTGGAGAAATTATTAAAAAACAGAACATCTTTGGTGATTGCTCATCGTCTTTCCACGATTCAACATGCAGATGAGATTTTGGTGATGAAGGAGGGACACGTCATTGAGCGCGGTACGCATCATGAATTGCTTTCGCAAAATGGAGAGTATGGGAAGTTGGTGGCGTTGCAAAATGTGTAAAAAAAAACAGGCGAAAATTGAAAAATTTTCGCCTGTTTCGAAATAACAAATATATAATCTCATGAAATAAAACGACTAAGTAATCTTGAAACGAAAGAGCCTTCTTCCTGTTTTTCTTTATTCTCATCGGACTCTAAAAGGCTTTCTATATTTTTGGAAAGACGGCTATAAGTTTGCGCCCCTTTTGATTTGCCTACTAATTCGCCATTTTTAAAAAACAATACAGTCGGAATACTTTTGACATCATACTTTTTGGCGAGTGTTTGGCTGTTGTCAATGTTTATTTTTCCAACTACTGCTTTGCCCGCATACGACCTTGCAACTTTTTTAAGTACAGGTTCGAAAGCCTTACATGGTCCGCACCAATCAGCGTAAAAGTCAATTATTGCAACATCATTATTTCTGACAGTGGGTTTAAAATTTCCTTTAGTGATTTTTTTCAACATAATCTTTTTTTTGATACAAAGGTGCGTGCAAACAGCTGTTTCGCTCGTATCCGAACTTCCTGATGAGTTGGCAATTCTTCCCTTTTAAAAGAAAAACGGCTTCCGATAATGATTCGGAAGCCGTTTTTATTGATAAATTTCGATTAAAATCAATACAAATATCGCTCTTTCTTATCCTCATAAATATCATTTAGCGTCACCAAAATTCCCGTTTCTTCGACACCCCCAAAGTCAGGGTTGACTGCTGTGCCGAAAGTCTTCATGTTTGGAGAAAGGTGCATGTACAAATTGATAAGTGGTGGCACACTTTCATTTCTTGCACGGACGAAATTTTTCAACACCCGATACCCGTCTTTAAACTCTAATCCATCCAAAAGTGCGAAAAAGACCTCTGGATCATAGGCTTGGTCTAACGGGTATTTCGTCTTCATCAAATTTTCTTTATCTGGGAAATAGTGATTCATGAAATACAAAAGGAAGTCACGTGCCTCTGTGTTATAACTCGGATACATGGTCACTTTTCCAAAATAATATTCAGTGTTTGGATAAATGGTAGATAAAGATCCCAAACCATCCCAAAGGTTTTCTAAAGCATATAATCCTTTGCGTGGATCGACGGTTGGTTGAAATTTGGGTTGAACCCAACTTCGGCCTAACTCAATAGTTTTGGGCAAATATTCTTCAATAAATCTTTTTTCAAAATCAAAATAATGCGCCGTGCTCAATGCTGGTTCCCCTTCATCTTTGCATACGATAGAGCAATGAATAAAACGATAGCCGCCTACAATTTCTTCATCCTCAGGACTCCAAACGATGAGTTGTTCGTAGCACTTTTCGGTAGTGTCATATTCGTCCATGTCGATTTCCTCTCCAGTACCTCCGCCTGAGTCTCTAAAAGAAATTTCGCGCAAGCGACCAATCTCTCGCATCGTGTGCGGAGAGTTGTGATGATTGATGATGTAAATCTCATTGTTACCCTTTTTAGCCTTACGCATAAGACGCTTCTCGTTGAGTTCTCGCTTTAGGAGATCTCTATCGACAGGTGGTATGATTGGCTTTTCTGTCATGCTTGTTTTTCGGCTAATTGATATGCAATTTCTTTAATATGCTGTGCCCATTCCAAATCAGATTTTGAGCGATCCAAAATAGCAGGATCTATTGGTTCTCCAAAGGCAACACGCATTTTTTTGTTCCTTTGTTGGAACATCTCATCGGCAAGGTACAACATTTCTATGTTTGCTTTGATACCCAGCATGCTACGAATATTTGCAAGCCGATAAAAGAAGTTCGTCAACTCTCCATTGATATGGGCCGGAACGATAGGTGTTCCGTACTTTTTTGCACGGGTAATGAAGGTTTTTTTCCACTGTAAATCTTCAATGACCCCTCCTTTTTTACGACTAACCAATCCAGCTGGAAAAATGCAAATCAATTGGTCTGTTGCAAATAATTCATCTACCTTTCTCATGGATTCGCGGAGGGTTTTACCCATTTTGTTCACACCAACAAACATGCCCTCCAGATTCTCCAATTTGAGCAAAACATCGTTGACGATGAATTTTATATCTGTCCTTCTTTCTTTCAAAAGTGTAACTAAGGCCATGGCATCCATCCCACCTAGCGGATGATTGACTGCCAAGATGCATCTGCCTGTTTTAGGTACATTCTCCAGGCCAACCTTCGTCAATTCGATATTGAAAGATTCTATGGCATAGGTGCAAAAATCTATATTTCCAACCCCTTTATTTTCGGCAATAATTCTATTGACCTCTTCCTCGTGGATGATTCGTTTCAGATAGTTGACCGCAAAGTTGGGAAGAACCTTTAGTAGCGTTGGATTCTTCTCCGCAATTAGCCCTCGTACATCAATAAATTTTTCGCTATCCGCCATTGTTCGTTTTGATTAAGCGGTGAATATAAGGAATGATTCTTTTTTCTTCTAAAGAAGTAATGTGAAACAATACGATGTCTTGAGTCATAAAACATCTATTTTGATATAGAAACGTTTAAACCTAGTTGTTTTAATAGTGTATTGCCCAACAATCCCTTCAATTTTTTCGTATTAAAATAAAGAAACATACATCTTTTGCGGAGAACTCTTTTCTTTGCAAATAAATTTCAACAAAATCTAAATTATGAAAATCCATTTAGTATCAGGCGGCTGCGGATTTGTAGGGCGCAACATGGTGAAGAGATTATACAATTCAACCGAAGATAAGGTACTTTTCATTGATAATTTGCTGGTAGGAACGCATCCATCAACATGGCTCTCTGCTTCCAAAACAGCGGATATCGAAGACATGGAAGTCTATGATGATAGATTGTATTTTTTGAAAGAAGACTTCCGCGAATTACTTCGAAACATGTTGGCCAATGACCGATATATTCAAGACAAGTACGGAATTGAGTTTGATAAATTTGCAGATGTATTTCACTTTGCTGCAATAGTTGGAGGTCGTGCAACGATTGATGGTGACCCGATGATGGTCGCAATGGATTTGGCAATTGATGCAGAGTTTTTCTATTGGGCAACGCGCCATAAACCAGGACGGGTTTTGTATCCAAGTTCGAGTGCAGCTTACCCAGTTGATTTGCAAGCTGAAGGCAATGCCATCGCACTTTCCGAGTCAGATATTAATTTCAAAAAAATGGGCGAACCTGACATGACCTACGGTTGGTCAAAATTGACAGGGGAGTATCTCGCGCACATCGCTGCGAAATATTATGACCTTTCGATTACTTGTATTCGTCCGTTTTCAGGTTATGGAGAAGATCAAGATTTGACTTATCCGATTCCAGCGATTGCAGCGCGTGTTGCGCGTCGTGAGAATCCCGTAGAAGTTTGGGGAACCGGTTTGCAAGGACGTGATTTTGTACACATTGATGATGTGTTGGATTGCATTTTTGTAGCAATGGATAAAATCAAAGATGGCACTGCGATTAACATCGGAATGGGACGTCTAACGACCTTTATCGAAATTATAGAAACCCTTTGTAAAATCGCTGGCTACGAACCAGAAATCAAACGATTACTCGACAAACCAGTCGGTGTTTTCTCTCGCTATTCCAACATGGATCATGTAAATAATGAATTGGGTTGGAAAGCAACTATTTCGATGGA
>CALLVG010000238.1 GCA_938010715.1 uncultured Saprospiraceae bacterium | reverse complement strand
AAATACAAAGACAGATTGGACTGCCCTCGTGGAAGATTATGATCGCATTCGAGAAGCAATTGAGAATACCATTCCTGGTTTTGAAAATTACAATGAACGTGTTCGCAAACCTGGTGGATTTTATTTACCGAATGGTGCACGAGATGGTAATTTTAAAACCGCCACTGGCAAAGCGAATTTCACTATAAATCAAGTTGCGGAACACAACCTCAATGAAGATGAATATTTGATGATGACTATCCGAAGTCATGATCAATTCAACACGACTATTTACGGATTAGATGATCGCTATAGAGGAATTTACAATGGTCGCCGAGTCGTCATGATGCACCCTGATGATATGGCAGCCGCCAATTTGAAAGAAGGTGATTTTGTAGATTTGACAAGTAATTATGAAGAGGTAGAACGTATTGCTCCTAAGTTTTATGTCGTGGCTTATGATATTCCACGTCGGTGTATTGGCACCTATTTTCCAGAAGCCAATCCGTTAATTCCTTTTGATAAATATGCGACCAAAAGTGAAACGCCAATTTCGAAGTCGGTAATCATTCGAATGAAGAAAGTAGATAACGCATAAGTAAGTTAAAGACACTGCTTTTAAGCAAAATAACCTTTTCATAGCACCATGCTTTAGCTTGGTGTTCAATTTAAGAGGGTAAAAGGCTTTAGCCGAACAGGCATATGTTCAGTTAAAGCCTTCCTATATCTCGATTCCAACACCTTGCGAAAGCAAGGTGCTATGAAACTTTACCCAACAAACCATTTCTAATTAAACAATGATTTTGATAAAAACATCAATCAACAACCATGAAGAACATTTTTTCAACTTTAATTTTTACACTACTAATTTCAGTAGTATTTGCTCAAGATGGCCGCCTGACGCCCGAAGGACTTTGGGACCTTGGCCGCGTTTCATTAGACGATGTTTCCCCTGATGGAAAATCTGTTTTATATGGAGTGACCCGTTATGATGTCGCCTCAGAAACAAGCAATCGTGATTTATACCTCGTTCCGTCCAAGGGAGGAAGATCGATTAAACTCACTGAGTTTGAGGGAAGCGAATACAATGGTGCTTACCATCCTGATGGCAAAAGAATCGGCTTCTTAAAAGATGGAAATCTTTGGGAAATGACCAGTACAGGAATACGCCAAAGAAAGGTCAGCGACGAACAAATGAATGGCTTCAAATATTCTCCTGACGGTAAGCATGTTTTGTTTATTCGTGATGTGAAATATGGTCAACATGCCAATGAGAAATATGATGACTTACCAAAAACAGAGGCAAAAATCATTGATAACTTAATGTATCGACACTGGTCAAGTTGGGATGATATGGCTAATAGTAATATTTTCATTGCTTCTTACGAAAATGGCAAGTTAACAGGCGAAGCAACAAATATCATGAATGAACCATTTGACGCACCAATCAATCCTTTTGGAGGAATGGAGCAAATTACTTGGAATCATGATGGTACTAAAATCGCTTATGCTTGTAAAAAGAAAGCAGGAAAAGATTACACCGTCAGCACCAATTCAGATGTTTACGTTTATGATTTAAAAACAAAAGAAACAACCAATCTGACGAAAGGAATGGATGGCTACGACATGGAAGCAGCCTTCTCTCCCGATGGTCGATATGTCGCTTGGAATAGCATGGAAGAAGATGGTTTTGAAAGTGATAGAAATCGAATTTTCATCTACGATTTTCAAACCAAAAATAAAACCGAACTAACTGCTGGGTTAGACAGAGCATGTAATCATCCGCATTGGTCGAAAGACTCTAAAAAAATCTATTGCCTTACCGGCGAAAAGGCAACCAATCAGATGGCAGTGATTGATGTAGTGAGCAAGAAGTTCAAATTGGTGACTAAAGGAACGCATAATTATTATGACGTGATCCCCGCAAACAAAAAGTCCTTAATTGGTCGTAAATGTTCGATGTCAATGCCACATGAATTGTATCGCGTTGATGCAAAAACAGGTAAAGAAACTCAATTGACTTTCACCAACAAACCGATGTTAGACAATATCAAAATGGGCGATGTAAAGGAAACTTGGGTCAAAACAACTGATGGAAAAGACATGCTCGTTTGGATGATTTATCCACCTAACTTCGACCCAAAGAAAAAATATCCAACGCTGCTTTATTGTCAAGGTGGCCCTCAAGCAGCCGTAAGTCAATTTTGGTCTTATCGTTGGAACTTTCAATTGATGGCGGCGAATGATTACATTATCGTAGCGCCAAATAGACGTGGTTTGCCTTCATTCGGTAGAGAATGGAATGACCAAATCAGTGGTGATTGGGGAGGTCAAGCGATGAAAGATTATCTGTCTGCGATTGATGAAGCAGCAAAAGAACCTTATGTCGATGAAGATAACTTGGGAGCAGTAGGAGCAAGTTTTGGTGGTTACTCTGTTTATTGGTTGGCAGGCAATCATAACAAGCGATTCAAGAGTTTTATTTCTCATTGTGGGCTTTTCAATTTAGAGAGCTGGTATGGAACAACCGAAGAGATGTTTTTTGCTAACAAAGATATTGGAGGTGCCTACTGGGATCCAAAAATGAAAGAACAGTACATGAAAAATTCTCCTCATAAATATGTTCAAAATTGGGATACACCAATTTTAGTAATCCATGGAGAAAAAGATTTCAGAGTTCCGATCGGAGAAGGAATGCAAGCATTTCAAGCTGCTCAATTACAAGGAGTGCCGAGCCGTTTTTTATATTTCCCAGACGAAGGACACTGGGTACAAAAACCACAAAATGGTTTGCTTTGGCATCGAGAGTATTTCAGTTGGTTGGATAAGTGGTTGAAGGATGATGATGATTCCAATAAGCCGTAAATAAAAAATACCTCGTAGTGATTACTGCGAGGTATTTTTTTTGTAGTACGGGCATTCCTGCCTGTAAACGATGATTTGAGATAGCACTAAACAATTTTCACGGTAAGAATGCCTGTGCTACAATTCTACAAAAAAAGGCTTCCCTAATGGGAAGCCTTTAAAGTGGGCAATGAAGGATTCGAACCTCACGACTCTCCCGAATTAATTCGGGATGCGCTGAACCAACTGAGCTAATTGCCCTTTCTTATCAATGCCTCTATCATTTTTCTTGATTTCCACTTCTTGATTTGTCGTTCTCTATCATACGCTAATTCTTTTGTTTCGTAATCTTCTACGTGCTTTATTTCCCAATCCTTGGCTTTTGAAGTAAAACCACTGTGTTTCCAAAGGTGCTCTTGAAGGCGGCGGCTTACATCAGTTCCACATGCACCGATGTAATATTTATCCAATTGCTTTGAATATAAGATGTAGGTGTGGTACATTTTGCAAATGTATTAAAAACAAAAAATCTTTAAATGGGAAGCCTTTTATGTGGGCAATGTAGGATTCGAACCTCACGACTCTCCTGAATTAATTCGGGATGCGCTGAACCAGCTGAGCTAATTGCCAGTAAATCCCAAGACTCCATATACAAAAAAAGGCTTCCCAAACGGGAAGCCTTTAAAGTGGGCAATGAAGGATTCGAACCTCCGACCCCCTCGGTGTAAACGAGGTGCTCTGAACCAACTGAGCTAATTGCCCTTATAATAAGGTTGACAAATTGTACTCGACTCATCCAAACCCTCCCGATTAAAATCGGGATGCTCTGAACCAACTGAGCTAATTGCCCTTATTTTTGGACTAAAAGTCCTACTTTTTTTAAAGTACTTTTCGCCCCTCTTTCGAAGCGGGTGCAAATATAGTTTTACTATTAGTTTAGTGCAAGTTCAAACCAATTATTTTTTAAAAAAATATTTATTTTATTTCTAACGTTTGATTTCGTGTATAAAGTTCCTTTTGGCTAATTTTGGATTTCCCTTATTTTAAGTCTTATGATTAGAAAAATTCTTATCGGTTTTGGTGTCTTTTTCCTCCTATTTCTAATAGCGACGGTGGTTTTATCTGCATTCTTTGAAAAAGAGATCGGAGACAAAATCATTACGGAAGTTAATAAATCTTTGAAAACAGAACTCACCGTAAAGGATTTTGACTTGAATTTCTTCGGTGGATTTCCTAATGTTTCTGCCGAATTGATAGATGTCGTCGTCAAAGACACCCGAAAAAAGAATCTTTTACAAGCAAAATCTATTGGTTTCAAGTTGGGATTCTTTAGCCTTTTCAAAACAAAAATGAACATCAAAGAAGTGCAGATAGAAGATGGCGCTCTAATGATCGTTTTTAACAAAAGAGGAAAATCAAATTATGACATTATAAAATCAGGAGAAAGTGATGATGGAGGAGATATGGCAATCTCGTTGAAAGAAGCGACTTTAAAAAACATGGAATTAATCTATGAAGACAAACGCACCGAACAAGAAGCTGTTATCATATTAGAAAATGCTGTTTTTTCTGGAGAATTTTCTTCTACAAAATTTGAATTGACGAGTAATGCCGATATGATTTCTCGATTTGTGGACATGGGAGAGTTTCGTTATTTGGTCGGAAAAGAAATCACATACGATGCAAAACTCCATGTCAATAGCGAACAAGGATATTATGAATTTGAAAAATTGGACGTCGCTATTGATGGCAATGTTTTTAAGGTAGATGGATTTGTTGACAACGAAGCCAAAAGTAATGAAACTGATATTGATATAGCCATTACTTGTAGCGAAGGGAAGTTAGGGTCTATTATTCAGCTTTTGCCAGAGCAATATCTGGAACCACTCAATGACTTTTCTGGAACCGGAAAGTTTCTTTTTGAATCTATTATAAAAGGGCGCTTGAGTAATAAATCCAATCCTAATATCAATACTAAATTCATTTTGAAAGATGGGCGTATAACCAGCCCACGATTGGAAGATGATTTGAAAGATGTTTCCTTCTCAGCGCGTTTTACGAATGGCGAGTACAGAAAAGCATCAAGTACGCTTTTCGAAATCAAGAATTTCAAAGGATATTTTAATCGGGAGTTGATTGAACTTAAATTAAAAGTAAATAACGCGGATGACCCAAGAATTGATTTCAAATTGGACGGAGCTATTCCGATGAAGTCAGTTTATAAACTTTTTGACAATCCAAATATTACCGGTGGTCGTGGCGAGGTGGAAATCAAAAACTTGGCTATCAGAGGAAAATACAAAAACATGCTGAGTACATCAAGGATTGACCGAGTTGAAGCCTCAGGTGAAATGATTTTGGATGATGCTTCTCTAATTTTCAAAGACGAAAAAATGATCTTTGATCGTGGATCAGTCTTGCTCAAAGATAATGACCTCAAAATGGACGGATTGAAACTCGAAGGTGCTGGCAGTGAAATCATTTTCAATGGGCATTTTGAAAATTTACTCCCAGTATTGTTTGCTGATTCTTTGAATACGAAAAAAGCAGAATTGATTTTTAAAGCTGATTTAAACGCAGAAGAATTTGACGGAGATCGACTAATGGCTTTGACTGCTGTGACGGAAGAACAAAAGGATGATAGTAAAGAAGTTGTTGATTCATTACAAACGAAGGTCAATGCGGATCGTGAGTTTTTAGCCAATTTTTTGAAAGGTACTTTCAACGCAACAATTGACAATTTCAACTATAATAAAATTGAAGGAGAAGATTTTGAAGGAACAATTGTATTTGACAACAATGAGGTTACCATCAAAGGAGAAGCAAGCGCTATGGATGGCCTCATTGATATGAATGGAAAATTTTTCATTGAAAAAGAACCATATCTGAATGCTAAAATCAAATGCGATGAAATTGATGCACACGAATTTTTCAGACAATCAGAAAACTTTGGTCAGGAATTTTTGAAAGCAGAAAATGTTTCTGGTTTGCTCAACTCCCGAATGATTATCAATGCATTTTGGGACGAAAAAGGGGAGTTTTTATACGATGACCTAACTGTTTTTGCTGGTCTTGGAATCACCGATGGAGAGTTAAAGGATTTTGAAATGTTAGAAGACTTTTCAACTATCATCAAAATGAAAGACTTGCAAAAGATCAAATTTGTGGATGTTGAAAACTGGTTTCAAGTACAAAAGGGAAAAGTCTATATTCCTGCCATGTTTGTGCGTAGCAATGCCGTCAATTTAGAAGTATCGGGAACGCATACTTTCGAGCAAAATGTTGATTATAATGTAAAAGTCAATGCAGGACAAGTACTCCTCAATCGCCTCAAACGACATAATCCTAAATTAGATCCTCAACCTTCCAAAAAACGAGGTTGGCTAAATTTATTTTATAAAATAAAAGGCGACCTCAACGATGACGATGATTATAATGTTCAGATGAGCAAACGTTCTGTAAAGAAAGCATTGGAGCGAAGCGTCGTTTTAAAGAAAAGAGTACAAAAAGAATTGGAACGCCAGTTTGGGCCAATACAATTATTGGAACAATCCTCTGAAGAAGAGAGAAGAGATATTTTCTCAGGGAGTGGCAAAATAGGTACCGCTTCTATCAAAAAGGTTACGCCCAAAAAGGAAAAACCTAAAGTAAAGGAAGTACCAATTGAGGACGACGATGACGAAGAATACATTGAAGGATTTTAATTTGCTCGTGTAGCCTTCGATTTCGCTCAGGCTACGGCTTTAGTTGATCGCAACTTTGATTATAATAATTGTGAAGTTACTTATGTTAGACCTATTAATCATTGGAGGAGGGCCGACGGGCATCAGTGCAGGTATTGCAGCGAGCAAAGCAAATTTGAATTTTTTGATCGTTGAAAAAGGCGTGATGGTCAATTCTATTTTCAACTTTCCGACCAATATGACTTTCTTTTCAACTTCTAAACTTTTGGAAATTGGAGAGGTGCCTTTCATTTCTCATACCGAAAAACCTACCCGTCGAGAGGCGCTCGAATATTACCGCCGTTTAGCGGAGACTTGGAAATTACCCATCAATACCTATGAATCAGTTGAAGGTTTAGAACGAGATAAAACGGATGAGTTTTATAATATCACTACTTCCAAATCGACTTATCAAGCAAAACATATCATCGTTTGTACTGGGTTTTATGATGTTCCACGGTTGCTCAATGTAACAGGGGAAGATTTGCCAAAAGTAAAGCACTATTACGATGAAGCACATCCTTATATTGGTAAAAAGGTATTGGTAGTTGGTGCAGCAAATTCTGGTTGTGATGTGGCATTGGAGCTTTGGCAAAAAGGAGCTGACGTAACCATGGCCGTCCGTAAACCAACAATTTATGAAAAGGTAAAATATTGGATAAAACCAAACATCGAAAATCGAATTAAAGAGGGCAGCATAAAAGCTCATTTTAGCACCAACGTCAAAGAGATAAAAGAAGATTCGGTCGTTTTAGATACGCCGGAAGGTATTGTGGAAATCGAAAATGACTTCGTTTTTGCAATGACAGGTTACAAACCCAATTTTCCTTTTTTAGAAAAATTGGGAATTGAAATTCCTGAAACAGCAGAGAAAATACCAACTCATCATTCTGATACTTTAGAAACAAATCTAAAAGGTGTTTACTTGGCTGGAGTTGTTTGTGCGGGCATGTTGACGAGCAAGCTTTTTATTGAAAATACGAGAGATCATGGGGAAATAATTGTGGAGCATATTCTACAAAAAGAAAAAGGCCAACAATCATAAAATTATTGGCCTCCTTCAATTTTGCCGACTGCTCACTGCAAACTGCCGACTGAAAAACTATTCTTCCACAAACAATGCAGAAATTGAACGATGCTCATGTGTATTGCGAATCGCACGAGCGAATAATTTCGCAGTAGAAAGTACTTTAATTTTTTTCGACTTTTTATCATTTAAAGGAATCGTATCACAAACGATTAATTCCTCCAATTTTGAGTTGTTGATGTTTTCGATGGCCTTTCCAGAAAGGACAGGGTGCGTACAAAGTGCTTTTACACTTCTTGCCCCATTTTCAATCAAAACATCTGCTGCACGGCAAAGTGTACCTGCCGTATCAATCAAATCATCTACCAAGATTACATCCTTTCCAATCACATCTCCGATGACGGTCATGCTGGCAACTTCGTTGGCAACTTTTCTATATTTATCACAAATCACCAATCGTTTCTCGAAGTGTTTTGCGTAAGCTCTTGCTCTTTTTACACCTCCAACATCAGGTGATGCAAAAATCACATTTGACAAATCTGTTTCTTGCAAATAAGGAATGTAGATAGCTTGGCTCTTCAAGTGATCCACTGGAATATCAAAGAATCCCTGAATTTGATCTGCATGAAAATCCATCGTCATGATTCGATTGGCGCCTGCTGCTTGCAATAAATTTGCAATCAATTTGGCTGAAATCGGAACACGTGGTTTGTCTTTTCTATCTTGGCGCGCATATCCAAAATATGGAATCACTGCCGTGATGTAACCTGCGGATGCTCTTTTGGCTGCATCAATCAGCAACAAAAGTTCCATTAGATTTTCGGAAGGAGCGAATGTTGATTGTATGAAAAATACATACGCACCACGTACAGACTCATTGATGACTGGCTGCATTTCACCATCCATAAAAGTATGGAGGGTATAGTCTCCTAAATCTTGGTTGTAATAATCAGAGATCTTAGAAGAGAGGTATCGAGAATTGACACCAGAAAACAATTTTACATCAGCCATAGTAGAGCGAGATTGCGGCGTTACGAGTTCGGGAGAAGAAGTTGGTAACATATTTTAAGTTAGTGTTTCGGCAAAGTTAAAAAGCTACTTGAAATAAACGTTTGAATTTAGAAGTTCATTTTAAAAACTTACGTTAAAAGTTGAACATCAATTGATGAACACCATTCCTAAGAGCATTTCAATAGAAAAGCCTTCATACTATAGATTCGTATGAAGGCTTTTTTGTTTTATTTTGAAAAACAGGTTATCTCAACAAGGTAATATCACCTCTGTAAAGCAATGTAACATCATCTTCAAATTCTACTTCAACTAAATAAATGAATACACCAGGATCCATTGGTTTGCCTTGGAAGAATCCATCCCAAGTCGGGATGCCACTTTGATTTGCATCAATATCTTTTTGCTCATAAATCATTTCACCCCAACGGTCAAGAATTCTTACATAATTTACTTTTTGCACGCCAACCCCAGTAAAGACTCTAAACTCATCATTAATTCCATCTCCATTTGGGGAGAAAGCATTGGGTAAGAAAACATTTCTATTTTTATCCACTTCAATAAATACTTCAGCATCTCCTTGACAGCCATTCTCATCATAAACCGTAATCAAATAACCCTGATCTTCAAACGGTCTTACCACTGGATTTGGACAACGGTCACATGAAAGTTGATCTGCAGGAGTCCAGAAAATACTATCGGGGTTGATCATCGCTCCTCCTGGGTTAAATTGAGGAACTAACCTTAAACTATCTCCCAACTCTACTTCTATAACTGGGTCGATGTTAATAACAACTGGATTTGGTTGTGTAATATTTATCGTTGTATCGACCGAGCAGTTTCTGCTGTCAAAAACTTCTATAATGTGCGGACCTGAAAAGACATTTGTACCAAAAGTAATATCTTGGAGAGGCGCCTGATCTACAGAGTAAGCATACGATGCTCCATTTCCTCCACTTGGATTAATGATGCCCAATGTTGTCGTAAAACCAAAACATCGAATTGGGTCAATAGTATCTAATTCAAATCGAATTGGAGGAGGCTCATTAACAGTGTAGGTCGCTGTTGATTTACAACCACGCCCATCTGTAATTTCGACTGAGTAATCGCCTGCAACTAAATCAAACGCACCAGGTGAACTGGTTGGTGCAACATTTGGAGTCCAGTTATAACTTAAGTTGCCGCTGTTTCCACCATCAAAGGTCGTAATGATTTGTCCGTTGTCTCCTCCTGGGCATTCTACATCAAAAGTTTGTAATGTATCAATTTTTGCAATAAACTCTTCTGGCTCCGTAATGATTACTGAAGTAGAAAAAGTACACATATTAGCATCCGTGATATTTACAAAGAAAGTATCTGCTGGTAGGTTTGTAACCATATCTCCATTGTCAGTAGCTTGTGGAGGAAGATTGAGCCAAGTGAAATCATACATTGGCTGACCTCCTGTCGTTTCCAATGAAATATCGCCATCAGAAAGCCCAAAACAACTAACTGAAGATGCTTCAACTCGTGTTTCTAAAGGTGGGTTTGATGGGAACATTATTATTTCAGTTGTACCACAATTTCCATCTGTTACAGAAACTCGCTGATTGCCTGCACATAACATATTGGCTGTGCTGGTAAGTACACCCATATCTTCCTCTCCCGATTCCCAAATAAAATTAAACGTTCCTGCTGAACCGTCACTATATGCTCCAGTGGCAGATGCCATTCCATCGCAATTGGTTCCTGTTGCTCCAAAGCAACTTACTGGTCGAAGAATATCAACATCTATTTCAATTGATGGAGGGTCCACGATCGTAAATGTCGCATCAGCAGATGCACAGGAGTTTGCATCTGTTATCGTTACCGTGTATTCTCCTGCTACTAAACCTACCAACACTCGATCACCTGGCGAAGCAGGGTTGGTACTCCATGCTATGTTGTATGGCTCTGTACCTCCACTTGGAAAGACGATTGCTAATCCATTATTTTCTCCTGGACAAGAAGGTGATTGAAGCGTAATACTGTCAATTACAACTGGTGGGGGTGCTACAACCAAAGCCGTATCAATTGTCTCACAACCATCGGCAGACACGACTGTAACGTAATATTCACCATTGGTCAGCCCCGTTATATTCGTAAGATTTGCACCTGACTCATTGGTTGACCATCTGTATTCCGTAATGGCTGAGCTTCCATCGTTTGCAGTAACCGTCAAAGAACCGTCCATGTCTCCATCACATGCAATCGTATCATTTTTAAAATCAATCACAACCGGAGGAGATGGTTCTCCAATGTTAAATTGAAGTGAATCGACACACATGTTATCATCTGTTACGGTTAAAGTATAATCCCCCGCAGCTAATCTGTTAATGTCATTTGAAGTTTGTCCTGGCACACCCCAGTCAAAATCATATCCCCCTACAGTAGTCCCACCAATAACATTTACTTCAGCGGTTCCATCCATACCTGCACAAGTCTCATTTGTCTTTGATGCTAAGGTAATCATGATTGGGTCTGGCTCTGTAACGTTGAAAGTGGTATCGATAAAACAGCCATCCATATCACTCATTCTAACTCTATAATCACCTGCGGCTAAATTTTCAATATTACTTGTTGTTGCGGTATTCGTTGTGTTTCCATTTGGGATAGGTGGATTGGAATTCCAATTGAAAGTATAAGGCGTCGCAGCTGGTGGTGGAGAAGTAAGACCTTCAATAAACACCTGACCATCAGTTCCTCCATTGCAGGAGACATTATCAACTACAACTCTGCTAAATGAAAGCTCGCGTAGTGCCCCAACTATCAAAAATGTATCTAATCGACATCCATTGTCATCTATTACCGTGATGTCATATCTACCTGAGAATGCGCCACTTGATAAGTTATATCGATCGCTTCTGATAGTCGTTACCATCATTGTAGGATCCGTTACTTCGATGTTATATGATTGAGGTACAGGAGGAGGATTTACTGGATCTTCATCAACTACAAATTGTAAGGCTCCATCATCTGCTCCTGAGCAAGTTGCCTCTGAAATATTAGCAGTAATCGAAAGTGGAAATGGATTCCCAAGAAAATCTTGATCCATTGCTCGACAACCAAATTGATCTTCAACGGTAACCGAATATGATCTTGATGGAAGATTTGAAATAACGACGGTCTCATCTCCTGTATTCCAGGTAAAGGAGTATAAATTCGGATCTGGATTATTGACTTGTAATCCATTTACAAATAAATCAATAGTTAAGATTCCATCAGTATCACCAAAACAGCTAATCTCTTGAACTGGATCTGCAACATTAACGGCTATCTCTGGTCGTTCGATAACATCAACATTTGCTGTAAATGTTTCTGGCGGAGTTGAGTTATCCGTCACGGTTACTTCAAATGTACCAGCAGATTGATTGGTTACTTCAATTTCATCACCATTGTTATTTATCACAAATGGGCCTTGTATTGGACTTGGTGGCGTCGTTAATGCTCTGTAGGTTACAGAATAAGGTGGCGTACCAGCAATAGGTTTGATTGAAAAACCTCCATCATTTTGTGCAAAACAAGCTGTATCTACTTCAAATTCTAAATCTACTGCTTGGGTTGAAATTTTCACAAAACCAGTAACCTGCGAACTAAAACCTACCTTTTGGTCACCTTCTTCAGATACTTCAATTGGTGTTTGTCCACTTGTAAATAATATGTCACTAAAATCACCTACCTGCCCAATTGCAATAAAACACAATTCATAAAATACTGTCCCATCTGGAACAGTTACACCGTCTGGCAAATTTGGACTAATCCAAGAAAAAGTCAATTGACCATCATTTACAAAAGTTGTTCCTGTACTTATTGTTCCTGGAAAGACAGGTGTCGGATCATCAATACCATCAAACATCAATACAGACTCATCCCACTCTAAGGTATATTGAACACTTACAATGTCTGTAAAATCATTGACCGAAACATCTACACAAACTCTATCTCCTGGCGCGACCAATCTTCTATCTCCATCAGAAGTGATGCCATTACAACCTTTCAAATCCATTCTAAATGTGAGACCACAGCTTTTTCCGTCTTCTACTGTGATTTCATATTCTCCTTGTTCTGGAACGGTGAAATTCACAAAATCAAGTACACTTGGCATTGCACTTGTCACTGTTCCTTGTACGCTGTTATCGTTTACTTTTACAATAGAAACGCTATAGGTTGAATTATCAAATGAAGGTAATCCTCCAAGCACTTGAAAACGACCTTCACATTGGTCGTTGTTATTTGGCAACTCTCTTTGAAGTGCTTCTATCGCAGGGAGATAAACTACTGAAAAAGCTTCATCAGCATTCAAATTTACACACGGCCCCACAACACCCGAACCATCTGTCACAAAACCTCTCGTATCAAAATCATCAAAGGTCATGGGAGCAAACCAAAACTGCACAGGATTTCTTCCTCGCGCACCCTCAAAACTACGTGACAATGAGCCATCATTTAGAAAATTCACATCTCCATTGGACTGACCCGCTGCTACCCAAACCCCATATTCTTGAGTAAGAACATTTCCGTTACTATCGGTTATCGCTTGTTTATTTGTACAATTATCATCTTGCACTGCTCTCAACAATGGGCCTGTGGCGGTTGGTGCACAGTCGAAAAATACATATCCAATACCCGCATCGGAAGAGTTAGGGCTGTCTAAAAGGTTGAAATCATTTGCATGATCGATGCTAATCTCATCGCCCATACAGAGGTAAGTTATATTGGAACCGATATCATTGCTCTGTGCACTGACTGCCGTAATAGAGGCAATAGTTCCAGCAAACTGCTGGTCGCAAGCCAAAATTGTTTCGACACTCGAAACAGATAGGGCTTTAATATTTTCTGGTTTTTGAGCTGACACTATTAGTGTGAAAAATAGAAACAGCATCGTGGTAGTGAGACGAAATATCATTTTTTCCAATTTATTTTAAATGGATGTAGCGTATTTTCTGAGACCTTTTGAGGTTATTAACACTCTTCTAAACAGCAAAAGTAGTTATCGTTTTTGGTTTTAAACGGTAGAAGAAGCAGAATTTTTGAAAACGTTCTGCCATTTTCTTTATTGCTCGATGATTTATGTTTAAAACATCATCCTATTTCATAATTAAGACAATGTAATTAAGTGACAAAACCCTGCCAAATTAACAGAACAAGACATATTTAATATACTTGTTTCTTCTATTAAAAAAAATCGCTATATAAAGCTCCATAAATCACTTATTACTCAAAACTACACTATTAGAACATAATGTCTCTTTTTGAGCTGCACCTTAATAGATCTTTTTAATGCACCTCACCCTTTAAGATGGCTTTTTCGACCAAATCGCTGCCAAAGGCATAGGGCAAATAGTTAATTGAAGGTATTTTTTTGGTAATAAACACATTTGCGATTTTTCCTTTTGCAATTGAACCAACTTGGCTTTCCACATCCATTGCTACTGCTCCGTTGATAGTTGCGGCATTTATCGCTTCTTCTGGCAACATTCTCAGTTTGATACAACCCAAGGAAAGCACAAACGGCATTTTTACGGAAGGCGTAGTTCCTGGGTTAAAATCTGTGGCTAATGCGACACCTAATCCTTTTTCAATCATTTTACGCGCAGGCGGTGTATGATCTTGGTTCAAAAAAAACGGAGCTGTTGGCAAAAGCGTTGGTATCGTTTTCGAATTTTTCAAAAGGTCGATTTCTTCATCCGTCAAAACTTCAAGGTGATCCACTGATTTTGCACCAAATTTGATGGCTGTCTCTATGCCTCCTAAACTATAAAATTGATTGGTGTGAATTTTTGCAGGCAAACCATATTTTGCTCCAGCTTCCAAAATCCGTTCAGTTTCTGCAATGGAGAAAGCGACTTTTTCACAAAAGACGTCAATATAATCTGCCAATCCTTCGGCTACTACTTTCGGAAGCATTTCATTCACCACCAAATCAACATACGCCGAACGATTAGAACGATATTCCATCGGAATCGAATGTGCGCCCAAAAACGTAGCTTTGATAATGGCATTCGTATTTTCTTTTAGCTTCCTAATGACTCGCAATATTTTCAACTCGCTATCGAGGGTCAATCCATAACCACTTTTAATTTCGATTGCTCCTGTTCCAAAATGAATTGCCTCTTCTAATCTTTCCAATGCTTGGTCATACAATTCTTCCTCGGAAGTTTGTTGAAGTTTTCGAGCGGAGTTTAGAATTCCTCCTCCTTTGGCAGACATTTCTTCGTAAGAAAGTCCATTTATTCTATCTACAAATTCTTCTTCTCTGCTTGCCGCAAAAACCAAATGAGTATGCGAATCACAAAACGAAGGAAATACCATTTTGCCTATTGCATCTATTTCTTTTTCGGCTCGATCAGGCGCGTTTTCCATTGAGCCAAAATCTGCAATTTTATCATTTTCAATTAATAAAAAAGCGTTGTCTATTATTGGCAAATTCTTCATTGCTGCTCCACAAACCAATTGTGTTCCTTCGCAGGTCTGAACCAAACTTTTGATGTTTCTTATTAAAATTGAACTCATTAATATGAATCGATTTTTTGTTCCAAATAGTCAACATATCGTACATCGCCCAATCTAAATTTGAATGGCACTTTAGCCGATTTTTCAATTTGCACTTCCATTTTGCAGAAGAAAGCCAAGTCTTTGTAACTATAGACTAACGGAACGGTTTTGTCTTGAATTTTAAAATCTGACTGAAAGACGGAATTTAAGGAAGGGTATTTTGTATTTTCTTTTTTGGTTGAGTTCAGTTGAATATTGATTTTGGGTAATTGAGCCTGCGCTTTCGCGCAAAAGCAAATTAGCAACAAAACAAATCCTACTACTAAACTCCTCATGATTTACTTTTTAGAAACTCAAGTCGTTTTCCCTTAAAAAGTTCAAATTTTTGATACTTGCACTCTAACTTACCATTGTACAAGGTATATTTTTTTGAAGGCCGAAGACCGATACTTTTTAAGCCGTCTTTACTTGAAGTAATCATCCAAGCCGTCCAACCCGAAAATTTAAACTTAAAATGGTCTCCTATTTCTTTATAAAATGCCTCAACATCTTCCAACTCCATTCGCTCATGATAAGGCGGATTCATAATAATAACGCCGCCTGTTTCATCTCCTTCAATAGCGTAAAAGTCCTTTCTTTCAAACGTCAAATCGTCGCCCAAGTCTATTAAAATTGCATTTTTTCGACTGAAATGTCGCGCTTGAGGGTCTATATCGGATGCCGTGATTTTTAAATCATCGGTATTGCTTCGTTCTTTTGCTTCATTTACCACTTCTTCCCAGATCTTTCTATCATAATCTCTCCACTCATGAAAGGCAAAACGCTCTTTCAAAATTTGAGGTGGTATATTACGTGCAATCAAAGCTGCTTCTATCGGAATTGTTCCGGAACCACACATTGGGTCGAGTAGCGGGACTTCGTTTTTCCAACCAGATAGCAGAATCATTCCTGCGGCCAGCGCTTCGTTGATTGGTGCTTCGACGGTTGTTTGGCGATATCCTCTTTTGTGCAACGATGCACCGGAACTATCCATCGCAATCTCGCAGTAATCATCTTGTATCAAAAGATGAAATCGCAAATCAGGGTCTTTGATGTCAATACTTGGCCGCTCTCCCGTTCTATCTCGAAATTGATCGACGATCGCGTCTTTCATTTTCAAAGACATATACTTCGAATGATTGAAATATCGAGAAGAAACTGCCGAGTTAATAGCAAACGTCTGATGGTTAGAAATCAATGTTGACCAATCGAACTCACTGACTTTTTTATAAAAATGATTTTCATGTCTCGCTCGAAAACTATAAAAAGGAACTAAAATTCGGAGTGCTGTTCTCAACTCATAATTAGCTCGATAGAGTAATTTTTTATCGCCTTCAAATTCAACTGCCCGGGTCACTTTTCTAATATTGGTTGCACCTAAGGCTTCCAACTCCGCGACGAGTACATCTTCTAATCCATGAAAAGTTTTTGCTACAATTTGCACGATTCAATTTTTGATAAAGAATAATTTGGTAAAAAACTCAAAGTTAGGATTTCCATTGATGTTTTTGACATCAAAATAAAAACGCATCAAAAATCATTGATTCTTGATGCGTTTTTTTTTAGTTACCGCTTATTTTTTTGGGATTTATATTTTCCAACCAAAAGTCAAAACAAAGGAGTTCTTCGATATTTGATTTTGAATTAATTGGGAACTCGATGCGCTCGTTTGATAAGCATAAAATTCTCCTTCTGTGCGATTGAAACGATAACCCAAATCCATAAAGAAAGCATTCTTTCTTAATCCCAATCCAGCGTTATAGACAATTCCATTTTTTGACTCTTCTGAGATTGCACCCAACATATTAGCACCTGCTCTAAATCTATAGATATCGTAAGTCCACTCTCCGCCCAATCTTAAATTAAGAGCAGTGTTGAGGTCATTGGCTATCTCTGAATTCAAACGATTTTGTCGGTTAATTTCACCACCTGCCTCACTTTCAAAATTGAATCGGCTACCCGAATAATCAACATATTCTACTTCAGCACTTAAGAATCCTTTCTTTGCGATGATAGTTCCGACACTCCCGATCAATCGCCAAGGTGTTTTTAAACTATATTCAAAATTCCCAGCAGGAGATTCTTGTAGCCCTAAAGGATTGGCATTAGGATCTGTAAATTGATAATCAATCGAAGTACTAAAATCTTCTTCAATGGCATAGACCGTTGCCGTGTGACCAGCTAAACCAAATCTTAGTTGTTGATTTAGTCTATAAATGAAGCCTAATTTTAGGTTGATTCCTGCTCCAGCAGCAGATAAGTTTTCCTTAAACTCCAAATCGTCGAAAAAATCCACTCTATCACGCTCATCAATTTCTTCATAAGTTCTCTCCTCCTCAAATAAAAGAATCGGTAAGCCGAGCATTGCTCCGACGTATAACTTGTCTTTGAAATTAGATGCTAAAGAAATTCCAAATTCAGAAATATAGCCTGACTGATTTATCGTTTGTGATTTGGTTAATGGAGTACTTCTAAAGGTTTGATAATCACTTGCGTATTCTCGTGGCCCAGTATTTTCATTTTGATAAATGGCATCAGCATTGAATGCCAAACCAGCCTCAAAAGGATCTTGCAATAATTCATCAGGAGCAAAATCTTGCGCTAACTCAAGCCATCTATCAGTGACAGAACCAGTTGTCGATCCTGAATAAGAAATATTATTTCCAAAAGTTGCCAAACGATTGATCCCCAAGGCAAAATTAAAAGTTTTCCATTTTCTGGATGGCTTACTACTAGCAAGGACTATCCCAAAATTATTGAGACCAACACCTATCTTTTTATCATTTGTCGAGGATGCGGCATCTTCAGCAAGATTTGCATTTGTACTGCCCAAACTAAAACTGGGCGTAATCACCAACTCAGATCTTCTAAAAGCTGCCAAACCTGCTGGATTAGAACCAATCAACGAGAAATCGGCTCCAATCGCACTAAATGAACTACCCGTTCCGATCGCTCTTCCCGTTGCTCCATACTCTATCGTCGAGTACCTTATTACGTCTGTAATGTTTTGGGCTGAAAGGCTCAATAGAGTAAAACTAAAAATGAAGGAAAATATATATTTCATTAGTTAATTTTAGTTTGAAAAAATAGGGTCAAAAATAGGATTTTGAAATCACAAAATACAAAAGGCGGATTGGTGAAAACACCGACCCGCCTTTTGACATAGGAACTAAAAAATTATATACTATTTAGTTTCCTCTACTTCTCTTGAAAGAACTTGATCCTCTTGATGAGCTCTTGAAAGAAGATTTGCTTCTCGTTGAAGTCTTAGGAGTACTTCTGTAACTTCTACTTGGTTTTGTTCTTGAAGAAGAACGACTACTATTGTAACTTCCTCTTGAAGAAGCCCCTCTATTACTTCTTTTTAAAGTGCTACTTCCACGACTGGATTTATAGCTTCCTCTTGAAGAAGGTTTTGAAGTTGTACTTCTTGAACCTCTATAAGAATTGTTGTTATTACTTCTCTTTCTTGAAGAATAAGTAGAATTTTTACCCGTGTTAGTTCCTCTTGTTCCACGAGTAGAAGTGCTGCTCGTTCCTCTTGTTGTTCCTCTTTCGCTATTAGAAGCAGCCCCATTTCCTCTACTTAATGTTCCTGTATTTCTAACATTTCTCACATCACCGTTACGTCTTGAACCGTAGTAATTTCCAGTACTGTTATTGGTATTGGTATAACTATTCGTTCTCGTGTTGTAGTTGAATCCATTTCCGTATGAGGGTGGGCAGTAAGCATTACTTGCAAAACCACCACCAAAGCCAGTGTTGTACGGATTATTGAACCCTCCTCCAAATCTATTCACTCTATTATTGAAACCATAAGGACTACTCCATGGATTAGCAAAATATGAGCGACGGTAAGGGCGGTATCGATTCCAATTGTTGAAACGATTTGCTCTCCTCCAATTTCTGTAAGAATTGTTGTTTGAGTAAATCAATACAGTTGTACCAAAATTATTAAAATATGGATTATAACCGTTACCATAATAGTAAGAATCTACATAAACTGGGTCGTAATAGTTGAACCCATAATAAGGTCTGTTAAATCGGCGGATTCTTGATGAATAGTAATATCCATCATTGTCATATCTTTCATTTCTATCAAAATCATCGAAATTATCATCATCATACGCATACTCATCTGCATCGGAAGATGAATCTTCATCGTCCTCAGTGTAAGTATCTTCATCGTAATCATTCGTCTCGTAATAGTCTCCGTCAGTATCTGGGTTGTAGTAAACGTCATCGTACTGCGCAAAAGCAGATACATTGAATAAAAGTGCTAACGATAAAACCCAATAGGTGAAATTATTCTTTTTCATATCTAAAAATATATTTAAAGATTTGTTGAAGGAATTTTAAAATTTCTTTCCGTGTTTCAATCTTAAGACGTAATAATTACTAAAACGCCACATTCATAAAACGACAGTAAGTTTGTTGTGTTCATTTCTTACGACTGTAAATTATTACTTTTACGTCTCTTTTTTTGTTAAAATTCGTTTAAAGTCGTTTTTAAGGCTAGTTAATTTATTTTTGAAAGGTGAAAATTGCACCTTTTTTTTGTTAAAAAACGTATTTAAAACATTGAAAATCAACCAATAACAATTGTGTTAAAATCAATTTTATAAAATGTCAAAAGAAATCACAAGTAGGAGCGAAGATTACTCTAAATGGTACAATGATATTGTCAAAAAAGCAGAGTTGGCAGACCACTCCGCAGTGAGAGGTTGTATGGTTATCAAACCAACTGGTTTTGCGATTTGGGAAAACATGCAGAAACAGCTTGACAAAATGTTTAAAGACACTGGTCACGTCAATGCTTATTTCCCGCTTTTTGTACCAAAAAGTCTTTTTGAGGCGGAGGAAAAAAATGCAGAAGGTTTTGCTAAGGAATGTGCTGTTGTTACGCACTACCGACTAAAAACCAACCCTGATGACAAATCAAAGTTGATAGTTGATCCTGCTGCAAAATTGGAAGAAGAATTAATTGTTCGTCCAACTTCCGAGGCGATTATTTGGAATACCTACCGTGATTGGATCAATTCATATCGAGATTTACCATTGTTGATAAATCAATGGGCTAACGTTGTTCGTTGGGAAATGCGGACTCGAATGTTTTTGAGAACTGCTGAATTTCTTTGGCAAGAAGGACATACTGCTCATGCGACCAAAGATGAAGCAATCGAAGAGGCAAAACGTATGCAAGATGTTTATGCAAAATTCGCTGAAGAATACATGGCGATGCCAGTTATTCGAGGCGTAAAGTCTGAAAGTGAGCGATTTGCAGGTGCAGATGATACTTATACAATTGAAGCATTGATGCAAGATGGAAAAGCTTTGCAGGCAGGTACTTCTCACTTTTTGGGTCAAAATTTCGCGAAAGCTTTTGAAGTGAAATTTACAGATTCCGATCAGAAGGAGAAATATGTTTGGGCAACTTCTTGGGGTGTTTCCACTCGCTTGATTGGTGGATTGATTATGACACATTCGGATGATCAAGGATTGGTGATTCCTCCAAAATTAGCTCCAACACAAGTAGTGATTGTTCCAATTCCAAAACCAGGTGAGGAGATTGATGAAGTGGCAAACAAAATTATTGCTGGTTTAAAAGAAAAAGGAATTTCTGTAAAATACGATCAAGATCCGAAGAAACGTCCAGGGTTCAAATTCGCTGAACACGAGATGAAAGGAATTCCAGTGAGAATTGGAATCGGTAAGCGAGATTTGGAAAAAGGAGTCGTCGAAGTTGCTCGTAGAGATACCAAAGAAAAGGAATCAATTGCAGTGGACGGCGTAGTGAATCACGTTGAACAACTTTTGGAAGATATTCAAAACAACCTTTTCCAACGTGCTTTGGATTATCGAAATGCGCACATCACCTCTGTCGATACTTTTGATGAATTCAAAAAGGTTTTAGAAGAGAAAGGCGGCTTTATTTCTGCGCACTGGGATGGCACTGAGGAGACAGAAGATAAAATCAAAAAAGAGACAAAAGCAACGATTCGATGTATTCCGAATGACGCCAAAGCCGAAGATGGAAAATGTGTTTTCTCAGGAAAACCTTCGAAGAGAAGAGTACTTTTCGCGAAAGCGTATTAATAGACGATAGATTTGATTTTAGATATAAAACAAGGGCATTCTGCTATTACGCAGGATGCCTTTTGTTTTTCGTAACTTTGACTCATATCATTTGAGAAAATTACGATAAAATATGTGCGGCAGATATTCATTTACAGCTTCGAAAGAAAAAGTAAAAACTCAACTTCCATCAGTGGAAACGGGCGATAATTTGAGAGCGAGTTACAATATTGCTCCGACGCAACACGCCTATATTATCACGAGCGAAAAACCTGAAAAGCTTCAATATTTTGCTTGGGGATTGGTTCCGTATTGGTCGAGAGATGGGAAGAATAGTGGTAAATTAATCAATGCTCGCAGTGAAGGAATTGAAGTGAAACCGTCATTCAGAGTTCCCATCAGAAAAAAAAGATGTGTGGTCTTGGCAGATAGTTTTTACGAATGGCGAAAAATCGGAAAGAACAAAGTCCCTTATCGCATTTTCCTAAAAGATGGAAAGCTACTCGAAATGGCAGGTATCTATGATGTTTGGCAGCAAGGAGATATTGGTCAACGAACTTTCTCCGTCATCACCACCTCGCCCAATGCAGAAATGTCTTCTCTACACAGTCGTATGCCTGTTTTGTTTGAAAATGAGGATGATCGCAATCTTTGGCTTGACAACAGTTTAGCACTCGAAGAAGTCTTATCTTTGCTCAAAACTCCTTCTGATGATATTCTAAAATACTATCGCGTTTCTGAAAGAGTGAATTCTCCCAAAAATAATTCGAGTGACTTACACCAAGAATTACCCGAATTGCCATCTTTGTTTTGAGGGGATATGAGATCGCTTCGCTGTTAGATTTGAGATATTAGACTTTAGACACGAGACTTTTAAAATTAAAAATTTTAAAATGGGAAGACATAATTTTAAGAAAATGAAGATTTGGAGTTTAGGGATGGATATCGTTGATATGATCTATCTTTATCTTCAAGAGTTGCCTTCTGTCGAAAAATTTAATTTAAGAAGTCAAATGTCCAGAAGTGCAGTTTCTATTCCTTCAAATATTGCAGAAGGAGCAGGACGAAGTGGCGTAAAAGATCAACTAAGATTTTTTGAGTTTTCTCTCTCTTCATCTTACGAATTAGAAACTCAATTACTCATCTGTCAGCGAAGAAATTATGGCAATCCATCTCTTTTAAAAGAAATTTTAGAAAAAATAGATGAAGAGCAAAAAATGCTTATTGGATTCACTAATAAACTTAAGAGAGAAAACAATCTAAAATCTAATATCTAACATCTCAAGTCTAAATATTATGGCATTCCGACTACCACGTAACCAGCAATTCAACTACAAACCTCGTTTTTGGGAACAAGAAAAAGAGGAATTGGAGCAACGCGTCAAGCAAATGCAAAGCGATGGAGAAGCAACACCCGAAGAAATTAAGGAACGTATCAGTATGCGTTTTAAAACAAGAAGAGGGTATAGCCCTGAAGTGGGCTATCGAGATGCGCAAATCAAAAAGTCAAACATGACTTTGGTAGCTTCTATTGCAGTGCTTTCATTTGTCTCTTATCTGATTTTGGAAGGAAGTTTTGCGGATATGCTTCGATATTTCTTTTAGGAAGTAGCACAGGCATTTCTGCCTGTGAATGTCGCTCGGGTCAACACAGGCTGGAATGCCTGTGCTACGCTACACTTTCTCCTTCAAAAACTGCCCAGTATAAGATTTCTTCACCTTCTTCAATCCTTCGGGGGTACCTTGATAAAGAAGATTTCCTCCTCCTTTACCACCTTCTGGACCAAGGTCAACCAGCCAATCAGCTGATTTGATAACTTCCATATTATGCTCAACGACAAGGACAGTATGACCTTTTTCAACCAACGCTTGCAGCGCATCCAATAGCTTTTGAATATCATGGAAATGCAAACCAGTCGTCGGCTCATCGAAGATGAAAAAGATATTATCGGACTTATTATTTTTATTTAAAAAACTGGCGAGTTTGACGCGTTGTGCTTCTCCACCAGAGAGGGTGCTGGATGCTTGCCCCAATTGAACATAGCCTAAACCAACACTTTGCAGCGGTCTGATTTTATTTAAAATATCTTTTTGCTCTTCGAAAAATTCGAGTGCTTCATCTATTGTTAAACTAAGGATATCAGAGATATTTTTGCCTTTATAGTTAACATCCAAAACTTCTTGTTTGAAGCGCCTTCCTTTACAATCTTCACACTCCAATTTAATGTCGGCGAGGAACTGCATTTCTACAATGGTCTCTCCTTCTCCTTTGCAATTTTCGCAACGACCACCTTCTACATTGAATGAAAAATGTTTTGGTTTGAAACCTCTGATTTTTGATAATTGCTGCTTTGACATCAGGTCGCGAATCGCATCATACGCTTTCACATAAGTTACTGGATTCGAACGCGATGATTTTCCGATTGGACTTTGACTCACCAATTCTACGCCCGTCAAAGCATCCAAATCTCCAACCAAAGCATCGTGCGCACCTGGCGCAACGGTCATGCCTTCTCCAAAGTGTTTTTTCAAACCTGGATATAAAATTTGTTTTACTAAAGTCGTCTTTCCACTTCCTGAAACTCCCGAAACAACCGAGAAACAATTGAGTGGAATTTTGACATCAATATTTTTCAAATTATGCTGGCGTGCACCTTTGACTTCAATGTATCGAATCGCTTTTCTACGCACATCTGGTAACTGAATGGACATCGTACCATTCATGTATTTGGTCGTTAAACTCTTGGCAGCATCGGTGTAGATTTTTTTATAAGGACCAGCAAAAACGACGTGTCCACCATGTACACCTGCCTCTGGGCCAATGTCGATGAGGTAATCCGCATTTTTGATAACTTCTTCCTCATGCTCGACTACAATGACGGTATTTCCTAAGTCTCTCAAATTTTTCAAAACTTCTACCAAACGAGCAGTGTCTCGTGGATGCAAACCGACACTCGGCTCGTCCAAGATATACATCGAACTTGTAAGATTACTTCCCAATGTTCGAGTCAAATTGATACGCTGAGTTTCACCACCACTGAGGGTATTCGAAACGCGATTGAGCATCAAGTAACCCAACCCAACATCTTTCATAAAATGAAGTCGGGTGTTGATTTCGAGTAGAAGACGTTTAGCGATTTGCATATCGTAATCACTCAATTTTAAACCATTAAAAAAGTCGGATAACTCATCCAATGGCAAATCAATCAAGTAAGTAATTGGTTGTTTGCCCACTGTAACATAATTTGCTTCTGGTCGCAAACGACCGCCGTCACAGGTCGGGCAAGTTGTGCGCCCACGATAACGGGCGAGCATTACTCTGTTTTGAATTTTGTAGGTTTTTTCTCCTAATTCTTCAAAGAAATCATTGATGCCTCGGAAGTGTTTATTCCCCGTCCAAAGCAATTTTTTCTCTGCTTTTTTGAGTTGTTCGAAAGGGGTGTGAACTGGAAAATCAAAATGATGTGCGACATTCAAAAAAGCTTCAAGCCACAAGCCAAACTTCTCTCCTTTCCAGCAGGCAATCGCTTTTTCGTAAACAGATTTGCTGTCATCTGGGACGACTTTGTTTTCGTCGATCCCCATCACTTTTCCGTAACCTTCACATTGTGGACACGCACCAAATGGATTATTATAATTGAACAGCTGTGGTGCGGGTTCCACAAACTCCATCCCATCTAACTCAAAACGATTATTGAATTTTTTGACCTTCTTTTTAGTTCCTAAAGGCGCGACAATGGCTTCCCCTTCACTTTCTTGAAAAGCTGTTTGAACGGAATCAGAAATCCGTTTTTTATTTTCCTCCTCTTCTTTTTTGACTACAAAACGGTCGATCAAAACCCACACTTCATCTTCATCATATTGGTCAAGAGTTTTTGATAAGTCGATTGGTTTTGCTTCTAAGAATTCTTCAATATTTTTCAACTCTTTTTTGTGAAAAATACGAGTGTATCCTTTTTGTAAAAGCAGTTTCAATTCCAACTCCAATGTCCGATCTCGATATTTTAGCGAAAGCGGCATAAATAGCTGAACCTTGGTTCCTTCCTCCAGTGAATGGATGTATTCCGTTACATCCGTCACACGATGTTTGGTGACTAAGTTTCCAGAAATAGGCGAGTACGTTTTTCCAATACGCGCATAAAGTAAACGCATGAAATCATAAATCTCCGTCATCGAACCAACAGTCGAACGGTTGTTTCCCGAAGTTACTTTTTGTTCGATGGCAATGGCAGGACAGATGCCTTTGATGAAATCGATATCTGGCTTTTTCATACGTCCCAAAAACTGACGCGCATAACTACTCAAACTTTCCACATATCGACGTTGACCTTCGGCGTAAAGTGTATCCATCGTGATGCTCGATTTACCTGAACCCGAAACGCCTGTCACGACCACCAATTTATTTTTGGGAATGCGTAAGTCTATATTTTGCAAGTTATTCGCTCGCGCACCTTTAATGTAAATTTCGTTGCGAAATCGTTCCGCTGCTGGTGCTTCCAACACATCTGATTGAGTCTTTTTTGCCATAGGTGAGTTTCTACTATTTGATTAGGAAACAAGAATGTGAAGGTAGGGTTTTTGAATTGGAGTGAAAAACTTTTTGTTGTATAACTAAAACGTAAAGTTCATAAAACCAAAGTCTATTTTATTTGTCTAAGTATTCATGCGAAACAACGATGTAAAAAAGCTCCGCCCAGAAATCCCTGCTATCACAACAGATAAGCTAAAAAGCGATCTTGAAAAATTTCATCACCAAGTTCTACGGCCTGTTTTGAAATTTCAAAATGAATTGATTTTGGAATCTTTTCATGCAGAGATGAAGCGATTTAAAATTGATTTTTCAAATATTTCAAAAGATGAAAAGCAGGCGAAGATTCATTCCACTTTTCATACCAATCAAAAATTTCAGATGTTTTTGTTAGGAATGATATCGGGTCTGTTTACGAGTGAAGAGTTTGATTTTTATTTAGAAAATCGGGGGCGATTGAAAAAGCGAATTTTGGAAATGTTGGAAGAGCGGGTAAAGTCCCAATTGGTTTAAACTATAGGGTTATTGATTCGTTTTTAGAAAAAAAATATCTGATGCTAAACTGGTTGGACATCATAAAATTTGCAAAAGGAGAGAATCCAAAACCTGATCGATATGTACTTCAATTGGAAGAAGAATGGAAGAAAGTATTGACTCCTGAGCAATTTCGAATAACGCGAAAACATGGAACAGAACGTCCTTTTTCAGGAGAACATTGTCAATCGTTTGACCCAGCATTGTACGGCTGTATTTGTTGCGAAAGTTGGCTTTTTGAGTCAAGAGATAAATTTGAAAGCGGTACAGGTTGGCCAAGTTTTACACAACCTGTCAAAGCCAATGCGGTGAAATATGTTTTTGACGAAAGTCATAACATGCGACGTGTTGAAGCCAGATGCAATGTTTGTGAAGCTCACTTGGGACACGTTTTTCCAGATGGGCCGATGCCGAGTGGTTTGCGTTTTTGTTTAAATTCTGTTTCACTCAAAAAAGTAAAAACCATAGACAGTTCAATGCGATTGGCGACTTTGGGTGGCGGTTGTTTTTGGTGTACAGAAGCAATTTTTCAACAATTGAAAGGTGTAAAATCTGTGCTTTCTGGCTACAGTGGTGGAACTAAAATTGACCCCAGCTACGAACAAGTTTGTACTGGGAAAACAGGTCACGCAGAAGTGATTCAGTTGGTTTATGATTCATCAGAAATTAAATGGGAAGATTTGGTGCGGATTCATTTGTATTCGCATAATCCTACTTTTTTACATCCGCAAAAAACAGATAAAGGTGGCCAATATCGCTCCGTTTTCTTTTACAGAAATGAAGAGGAGAAAGCAACTATTGAAAAAATAATCGCAGAAGAAGAAAGCAATTTCGATTTACCAATCGTTTCAGAAATTGTTCCTTTTGAGAAATTTTATCCAGCAGAAGATCGTCATCAAAACTATTACAAAAGCAATCCAGAAAAACCTTATTGCACGCAAAACATAAATCCCAAATTGGAAAAATTGAAAGCGCAGTTTTCAGATATTCTACTGAACAGTAAAATTACATAGATTGAAGAACACCAACTGAATTGCCAGTTTGAAAAAAGCGTAGCAATCGGGTGTATGCTGTATCAAATTTGATAATTTTACCCAACACTTTGCTCATTCGTTTGGCTGCCGTGCTGCCAACAGTCAGGTCACAGACCAATAAATGGCTTAATTTTTCTCTGTGAGTACCAGAATTTGCTTTTGTAAATTCTCAGAACTGATAGGAAAAGAACCGCTTCAAATCGAAATGTTATTTTTTTCAACTTTACCTAACCTCTTTTGGTTAGTTTTTTATATTATCCCTTTTCAATGTTCAGTAGAATACTTTCATACATAAATATGAGAAACGTCTAATGTCACCACACAAACTCGAAGAATTTCGGATTTTTTATAATCATACCATTCATCCTGAATTGATGAGAATGGAAAAGAAGCGTGGGCGCTTGTTGCGTTTATTCTTTTTGTCCATTTTATTTTTATGTGTATTAATGGGGTTAAGTGTCTTTTTAGATATCTTAACAGTGACTCTATTCCTCGTCATTCCCGTTGGGTTTTATATGACTTATTTGGTTTATCAGTTTCAACAATTCAGAAGTACTTTCAAGCCCAATGTTATGAATTTGGTTTTGGACTTTATGGACAATGATGTGAATTATGGAACACTGAAATATGAAGAAGAAAAATTCATTTCTAAAAAAGAATTTTTAAGTAGTAAAATATTTGTCACCACAGCCGACGAATACAAAGGAGAAGATTATATCGAAGGTCAGTTGGGCGAACTTCCTTTCAAAATGTGTGAATTAAAAGTTAGAGAATTTTCAAAAGTAAGAAGTCGGCTCAATTATGTTTTCAGAGGCGTTTTTATGCATGCGACGCTCAATTATGAAGTCAAAGGTTCGATACTTATTTTACCAAAGGAGTTTCGACAATATTTAACTCGTTCTATAAAACAATTTAATCGACTTGGTGGAAGAAGCGTTGACGACTATCTAAGCAACCAAATGTACACTGAAGCGTTTTTGACTTATGCAACAGATGATGCTCCATTTCGCAGGTTGCTTTCTCCTGAAATGCAGGAAGCAATTGTAGATTTTCGTCATCGAACGGGTAAAGAAATTTATATGTCGATTTTAGGAAGAGAAATCTATATAGCCGTAACCGAACATAAAGATTTGATGGAGCCTTTTATTTTTCAATCGAATGTCAGTTTTGACCTCATCCGAGAGTTTTTCGAGGACGTTCAATTGATGATTCAGATTGTTGCTGAGTTTGATGAGAAAAATTAAAAACTAAAAAGTTACGCGGAGTTTCGCAGAGGAGACGCAGAGTTTCGCAGAGTTTTACACTTTCAAGGTTAAATGGTACAAAATACAATCGTAAAAATACTGCTTGCCCCTATTTCTTTCCTCTACGGGATAGGCATTAGTATTCGTAATTTTTTGTATCGAAATGGATTATTAAAAGGTATCACCTTCAATGTTCCAGTTATTTCTGTTGGAAATTTATCAATTGGTGGAACCGGCAAAACACCTCACATCGAGTATCTGATTCGCCTTCTAAAAGATTATATCGAAGTCGCAACTTTAAGTCGAGGTTATCAACGAAAAACAAAGGGCTATTTAGAAATAAAACCAAATTTCAACGCAGAACAAGCAGGTGACGAACCATTGCAATATGCTCGAAAGTTTCAAGATGTTTTGGTGACAGTAGGTGAAGATCGCTCTTACGCGATTCCTAAATTAATGCAAAACCATCCTGAGACACAAGCGATTTTATTGGACGATGCTTTCCAGCATCTATCTGTCAATCCAGGGTTGAATATTTTATTAACAGAATACGAAAAACCTTTTACAAAAGATTACCTCCTGCCTTCAGGACGACTGCGCGAATGGCGTTCCTCGTATGAGCGAGCAAACGTGATTGTTATTTCGAAATGTCCACATAATTTGACAGAGGAAGGAAAAGAAAAAATGATTCAGGAAATCAAACCTTTCCCACATCAAAAAATATTTTTTTCTCGCTACAATTATGGCTATCCGTACTATATGTTCAATTGGTCACAGCGATTTCAGATCAATAAAGATTGGGATGTTTTGGTCATTTGTGCTATCGCCAATACCGATTATTTACTTAACAATTTAAAACCTTTGGTTAACTCAGTAAAGGTTTTAGCATTTGAAGATCACCATTATTTCAAGGCGTATGATATTGGTCGCCTCAAAGAAACATTTGACAAAATTGACTCTCCCAAAAAAGTTATCCTCACCACCGAAAAGGATGCGATGCGATTAGAACTACATCGCCAATATTTGATTGAAAACAAAATTCCAATCATGGTTTTACCAGTAGAAGTTTCTTTTCTTTTTGGAGAAGGAGGAAGATTCAATGACTTGATAAAGAACTTTCTATTGAATTTTAAAGCTTAAATAAAGATTGATTACTAAAATTTCCCATCTTTATCGGTCAAACCGAAAACCTGATAAAAACTTAACAAACAAATCAAAGATTTGGATAATAGTAAAATTTGGAAGGCTAGTCATTTCATTTTAATTGTGCTTGCAGTGCTTGCTTTTTCATATCGACAACAAGCAGCAACCAACATAACTGAAAAACCTAAATCCTCTACTCCTAAAAATATCATTTTGCTGATTGGCGACGGGATGGGAGTTAATCAAATTTCTGCACATAATTATGAAAACAAAAATCATTCATACTTCGAATGGTTTAAACACATCGGTTTTCAAAAAACACATTCCTCAGATAATTTAGTTACTGATTCCGCTGCTTCAGGCACTGCTATGTTGAGTGGCCATAAGACCGACAACACAATGGTTGGAGTATTGCCCGATTCTACTCCAGTTCAATCTTTTTTTGAAGAAGGGAAAGAGCGAGGCTATAAAGCTGGATTTGCGGTAACTTCAACGGTAGTTCATGCGACTCCTGCTGTACTTTATGGACATAGTGTATTACGTGGTAATTACGATGCACTTGCAGAGGATATGGCCAATTGTAATTTTGACATCATGATTGGTGGTGGTGAAAAATATTTTTCAACTGCAAAAGAAATTAGTAAAACTATACGAGCAAAACTAAAAGACAAAGGCTACTTTTTAACACGTTCGAGGCCCACTAAAAAACAACTTTCACAAAAAGATAAAATCGTTTGGTTTACTTCTGACAATGATCCGCTTTATGCGTTAGATGGTAGAAAATACCTGCCAGAAGCAGGCGTTTTAGCCGCTAATTTTTTAAAACAAAAAAGTGATAAAGGCTTTTTGCTAATGATCGAGGGTTCGCAAATTGATTGGGCATTGCATGCAAACAACACCCAAAAATTTTTGGGCGAAATGGAAGACTTTGATAAAACAATTGTCCGAATTTTAGATTTTGCTATGAGAGACAAAGAAACTTTAGTCATCGTGACGGGTGACCACGAATGCGGTGGATTGGCAGTGAACACTGGCAAAAAATTCAAAGACTTGAAAATAGGATACACAGCACGACGACACACCGCGACCATGATTCCAGTTTTTGCATTTGGTCCAGGCGCAGAGACCTTCACTGGCATTTATGATAATACAGAAATCTATCACAAAATGAGAGCGGTGTTGGGATGGGAATAAACGTTAAAGTTGAAGTGTAGCACTTCATTTTCGTAAAAACTAAGTTTAGGAGTGATAGGAATAATTTCGTCTGAAAAATTCAAAAAATTCAATTATGAAAGTATTCCATGCTATCCTCTTGGGTCTGTTCTTGACCTCTTGTGTCACCACCACTCAGTATTCAAAATTACAATAAGTTAAATCAGGTTATTGGGTTGCACGTTCAGGTTTAGAACTGATGGAACCTGAGAAAGCAAGAAAGGCCATCAATAAATTGAAAGAACCGAAAGTGAATTATACGACGAGATAAGAGACATAGTTCAGCCACGTAGTAGCGGCTCGATTTGTAGAAAAATAGAATAAAACGTGTTTGAGGGGCGTTAGCCCTGACACCGTTAAATTCAACCAAACCGTGTCACCACTACGTGGTTTAAACCATGATTTCATTCCATTTCTACAAACGGTATCGAAGCTACGCTCCTTCCTTCATATTCAAAGTTTGGAAATTGTCTAATTGAAAATAGAAAATTAAAAAACGCTCCATACTTTCATCTCTCCCCATTTGGCAATAAGTTTGCATCCTCATAGTCAAATAATTTGTAATATATTACTCTAAGCTCTCACTCCATGAAAGTATTAAAATTCGGCGGTTCTTCGGTTGGCAAACCAGAGCGTATCAAGCAATTAGCTGAGATTCTCAAATCCTATTATAAGAAAGGTGAAAAATTCGCAGTCGTTTTCTCTGCCTTTGGTGGGGTGACGGATTCACTGATTGAAATGGCTCGACGTGCTTCCAATGGCGAAAAATGCTATGGAGAAAAACTCACCGAATTCAGCGAACGTCATGAAGATGCAGTCAAAAATTTGTTGAAAGGTGATTTGCGAAAAGAGGTGTTAAAAGAACTCAAAGAAAATCATCAAACGCTTCATGATTTGCTCCACGGAATATACCTCGTAAGAGAAGCCTCTCCACGCACGATGGATTATGTATTGAGTTTTGGAGAAAGAAATTCGTCATTTATCATTTCAAAATATTTGACACAAGAAGGTGTCAGAGCAAATTACCTCGACGCTCGAAAGGTCATCAAAACCGATAAAAATTTCGGCGCAGCCAAGGTCAACTTCAAAAAGACTTATAAAGAAATTGCCAATCATTTTGATAAAAGTCCAGAAGTACAAGTGGTGACTGGTTTCATCGCATCAACCAAAGGTGGCTTGACAACGACGCTTGGCCGAGGAGGTTCAGACTATACAGCCGCTTTGTTGGCAGCTGGTTTAGATGCAAAAATAATTGAAATTTGGACGGATGTGGATGGCGTTTTGACGGCTGACCCGAGAAAAGTAAAACGCGCTTTTACGATTCCAAAAATGAGTTATGCCGAAGCGATGGAGATGGCCCACTTTGGTGCAAAAGTGATTTATCCGCCAACCTTGCAACCTGCCTTGAAAAAGAATATTCCACTCGTTACCAAAAACACTTTCAATCCAGAGCATCCTGGAACATTGATTTCCTCTGAATCCAATGGCACCGATCGACCAATTAAAGGAATTTCTTCTATTGGAAATATTTCTTTGTTGACCCTTTCGGGAAGTGGAATGTTTGGAGTGACGGGGACGGCGAGTCGTCTGTTTTCAGCAATTGCACAGGCAGGTATTAATGTCATTTTGATAACGCAAGGATCATCGGAGGCATCAATTAGTTTTTCGGTAGCACCTGCTCATTCCGCGAAAGCGAAAAAAGTCGTTGAAAAGGAATTTGAATACGAAATAGAA
>CALLVG010000237.1 GCA_938010715.1 uncultured Saprospiraceae bacterium | reverse complement strand
GAAAATATGGCAAATCGGCAAAAAGCTTAGTATCTTATCTCCTGCGGCAACTGGCAATAATTCTTTTACCGCATCTGTATTGCTGATAATGTTACTATGCGAAAGCATTACTCCTTTTGGATTTCCAGTAGTACCAGAAGTATAAATCAAAGTCGCCAAAGCCATCGGATCCACCTGCGCTTTTAATTCCTCTACTTTTGGTTGTAAAGCTTCATCCGCTTCCATCAAGGTTTCCCAATATGGTACACCTTTATCTTTTTCAAAAGAATAAATTCCTTTCAAAGAAGGAATATCAGGTTGTGCTTTTTGAACTTTTGCAACCAAATCATCTTTTCCAACTACGGCATATTTAATTTCTGCATCGTTGAAGATATAAACATACTCCGCTGGACTAATCGTAGGATAAACGGGCACATTGATAGCTCCAATTTGACTAATCGCCGTATCCATGATAATCCATTCCCCACGATTTTGATAGGTAATCACACCAATTTTATCACCTGGCTGCACACCTAACTTCAGCAGCCCACGACTCATAGCGTTCGCCTTATCGACTATTTCTTGAGTACTAAAGGATTTCCACTCATTCCCACTTTTGTAAGTGAATGATTTTTCTAATGGGAATTTTTCTAACTGATAATAAATACAATCGAAGAGCCTTGTTATTTCCATTTTTATATGAATTATTTATTAAGATCGTAAAATAGCTATATTTCTATAAGGTTAAAGACTTATTTTTGCCCTAAAGTAAGAAAAATGCTTACACATGCTAAAAAAACAACTAGAGAAAACTGTTTGGGAGTTTGAAGATGTCAAAATTGCGGTTAAAATTTATCGCGAAGCGCGGCGAAATGTTCGTGCTTCTATCCGTCAATCGGGTGTGATTATCCGTATGCCGATTTTTCTATCTACCAGTGAGGAAGGAAAGCAAATTGCACATTTTAAAGAATGGGCCAGAAAACAATTGGCTGAAAGTGATAAGCTCAAACAACGTCTTCAAAAGCGAGAATATCATGACGGAATGGAATTGCAAGTCGGCAGCCGCAGCTATACCATCTGGATTGAAGAATCCAATCTAAAATCTCACAAAGCAAAAATTGAAGATGGTCAGATTTATCTTAAACTAACAACACAAGACGACGAAATGCATCGCTTGAAAGCTGTTCGCCATTTATTAAGTCGAACGATTTCGAGAGATTTTTTACCTGATATTAGAAGACGTGTTCACGAGATGAACAAACTCTATATTCAGAAACCTATCAGAAGTGTCAATTTAAAATATAACCAAACGAATTGGGGAAGTTGTTCTACACGCGGCAATGTGAATTTTTCAACGCGACTATTATTTGCGCCTGATGATGTCGTGGATTATGTGATTGTGCATGAGTTAGCCCACTTGGTGGAAGCCAATCATTCTCATCGTTTTTGGAAAGTGGTGAGCGATATTATGCCAAATTATAAAGAAAAGGAAAAGTGGTTAAAAGAGAACAATCATTTGTGTGATTTTTGACTCATTTATACACCAAATCACTCTCCAAAAGAAATCCCTAACTGCTTTGCTGTATTCAACAGATAATGATCTTGACCAACGACATTATATTCTGAAATCGCTTTTTTAATAGCGACACTTGACATCTTGTTGTTTTTATAGGCAACCATTTTTCCGAACGCCTCTGCTTCTACCATTTCGAAGGCCTTGACGCCCATTGAGGTCGCCAGAATTCTATCAAATGCGATAGGGGTGCCACCTCGTTGCGTATGCCCCAAAACGGTTGTTCTGATCTGTGCTTGACAACCACGCGCTTCGAGTTGAGAACGAAGGTAATTGGCAATACCCGCCAATTTGATGTGTGGATCGCCTGCGTCTTTCGATTTCTCGCCCATTACTTCGCCGTCTATTGGTTTTGCACCTTCGGCAATGACGATATTAACGAAGCCTCTTCCTTTTTTATAACGCGAGTTTATTCGTTTTAAAACGGATTCTATTTTGAAAGGGATTTCTGGAATTAAGCATATTTCCGCACCACCTGCGATAGCGGTATGCAAGGCAATCCAACCTGCATCGCGACCCATTACCTCCATAATGAGCGTACGATGATGACTTTCTGCGGTTGAGACCAAACGGTCGAGGCTTTCGGTCGCTGTTTGCACGGCAGTGCTAAAACCAAAAGTCAAATCCGTTGCGGACAAATCGTTATCAATTGTTTTCGGGACACCGATAATGTTGAGTCCTTTTTCAAAAAGTGCCTGAGAAATCGCTTGACTGCCATCTCCTCCAATGTTGATAACCGCATCAAAATTTTGAGCGTTTATTTTGGAAATCAATTCCTCTGCGCGATTTATTAATTTGATAGAACCATCGGGCTGTGGCACTGGAAATTCAATTGGATTTCCTCGATTGGTGGTTTTGATGATGGTTCCACCTTTTACGTGGATTCCTGCGGTGTATCGACGGGTGAGTTTAATGATTTCTGGTTCGTCTTTCAAGATACCATTGAAAGCTTCGATGCTTCCCCAAACTTCCCAATTACCATTGGTGCGAGCAGCTTTCGCTATTCCTCTTATGACTGCATTGAGACCCGGGCAATCACCACCACCTGTTAGGACTAATATTTTTTTCATATAAAATTTCAATTTCGGTCTGACCACGAAATTTGGCAAAGAACGATAATTTTTCTAAAATCTATAACCATCATTGAAAGGAGGCAATAAATGGCAATGAAGAATACTATAGCATTTCACTTCTGCCATTCTTTATATTTCCTGTTAGGTACCATACCTTATTCTAAAATATTTAGTATTCAGACAAATACTTCTTTTTTCGCTACTTTTCGTTAAAAAACAGAACCATAAATTATGTTCAAGAAGTTCTTTAAGAATTTATGATTTCGCGAAAGCGAGAAAATTTTATGCTGAATAAGGCGAAAACCACAGTCGATGCCTTAACATCGACGAGGATTTTAACGAACGCTCAAAAAATAAGTTCCCGATTTCAAAAAATTAGTGAAGGAAAAGTGATTGATAATGAGGTTTTTCGAGCTAATTTTTTGAATTGAAGAGGGAAGTTATTTTTTGAGTAATACTAACGTAATTCAAGATAAAATTTGCTGCTTGTTGCCAAGCAATGAGTTTTTAAATAACTTCCAAATATCCGCAAGGAGAGACGTCCAAAATTTGACATAAAACATGTCAAGAGATATACAAAGTGTTAATTTTTCAATAATCACTATCACTTGAATTGTAATAGCCGAAAAGTTGCGTTAAATTTGGACTGAGTCAGTAAAAAGATACTGACTACGTAAAATTAATTATTCAAACCATCAAAAAATATATTCCCGATGAGAAGATATTTGTTATTATTCGCAGTTGTATGTTTCGCAGGACTCGGTACTGCAAATGCTCAATGTACAAAATCTAAAAAAGCTTGCGCTAAGAAAGCAGCTTGCGCTAAAAAATCTGTTCAAGCAACTTCAACTGATGTTGAGACATTCGCAATGAATGCAGCACTTGAAGACGAAACAGTAGAAAGAAAAGTTTGCCCAGCAAGCGGAAAAGTTTCTTATCACCAATCAACCACTTGTGCTAAGTCAGGTGCAGTTTCTGTAAACGAAGTTAAATGGTGTACAAATTCTAATAAATTTGTAAACATGTCACCTTCTGCTGCAACAGGAAAATCTTGTGCGAAAAGCGCAAAATCTTGTGCAAAAGGAGCAAAAGGAAAAGCATGTTGCGCAGGTGCAGCAAAAGCAGGATGTTGTGCTAAAAAAGGTGCAGCAGGTGCAAGTGCAGTTAAAGCAAGTTTAAATTCTGAAAAGAAAGCTTGTACTAAAGGTGCAAAAAAATGCTCTAAGCCATGTGGTTCAAAAGCAAAAGCAAAGTCAGCTTCTAACGATGTTAAAGCTGTACAAATTAGCAGCGAAGGATAATTTCTTCTTCAGCTAATTTCTAAAAAACCTCCTGTGTTTCATTACGCAGGAGGTTTTTTGTTTACCTTTGAAATCCTAAATCATACATCTTGAAACAGCCAGCAGAAACATATACTATTCACCTACCGCAATTCGAAGGTCCATTCGATTTGTTATTGTTTTTTATTGAGCGTGACGAGTTAGATATTGATAATATTCCAATTGCGAAAATTACAGACGATTTCCTTTCGTACATCAAACAAATGGAACGGCTCAATGTCGATTTGGCATCTGAATTTATATTAGTCGCAGCGACACTTTGCCGTATCAAAGCAAAGATGTTGATACCGCGACAACCAGTAGATGAAGATGGTAATGAAATTGATCCACGGGAAGAATTGATTCGTCGATTGATGGAATACAAGCGCTACAAAAGTGTGATTGACGATTTGGCAAAAATGGAAGAAGATCGTAGTAACAGAACCACGCGTGGTTACGCCGCCAAAGAACTTTCCAAAATCGCCAATAAAGCTTTGGCTGATGTGGAACTTGAGTCAGTCAATCTGTTCAAGATATTGAAAACCTTTGAGCGACTTTTGCAAAAAATGGAAGATCGGCAAGCGCGTGTCGTTCACCGAGTGGTTAACTTTAGTTATACCGTATCAGCGCAACGCGAATTCATTCTAAAAAAAGTGCTCCAAGAGAAATTAAATTTTATGGGCATTTTTGAAAAAATGGAAAATAGAGTTCATGCCATCGTTACTTTTTTAGCATTATTGGAACTACTCAATTTACATAAAATCATCATCCTTCAAGGAGAGGGAATCAATAATTTTTGGATAGAACCACGAGCAGATATTCCTTCTGTTAGTGACGAAGCAAAAGAAGTTACTAACGAAGAAGAGTAGGAATACCCCTAATTTCCAATTAAGTAAAGCTAAAAAAATAACCTTTCGATTTGAAGCTGTTCTTTTTCCATTATACTTCCCCGATTAAAATCGGGACACGCGTTAAAAATCCTCGCCAATGCTAAGGCATTGTCTGCGGTTTTTGCCTCGTCTAATGAAA
>CALLVG010000236.1 GCA_938010715.1 uncultured Saprospiraceae bacterium | reverse complement strand
CGTGCACCATTCGGTAAATAAAATCCACCAGGTTTGCGAACACGTTCATTGTAATTTTCAAAACCAGGAATGGTATTCTCAATTGCTTCTCGAATGCGATCATAATCTTCCACGAGGGCAGTCCAATCTGTCTTTGTATTTTTCAAAGTGGCTTTCGCCAAATGTGAAACAATCGCTGGTTCGCTCATCAAATGTTCAGAGGCAGGTTTTAATCCACCTCGACTTTGGTGTACGACGCCCATCGAATTTTCAACAGTAACGAATTGTTTATTACCATTTTGAATATCTAATTCCGTACGCCCAAGGCAAGGCAAAATGATTGCTGTTTTACCTGTAATGAGATGACTCCGATTAGGTTTGGTAGAAACTTGAACAGTCAAATCACAATTTTGCAAAGCTGCTGCTGTCAACTCCGTGTCAGGCGTTGCAGAAAGAAAATTTCCACCCATCGCAAAGAATACTTTTGCTCGCTTCTCATGCATTGCTTTGATGGCATGAACGACATTATAACCTTCTTCTGTCGGAGGTTCAAAATCAAAATATGCTTTAAGTTTTTCTGCGAAAGCAGGTTTCAAAACTTCCCAGATTCCCATGGTTCTATCGCCTTGCACATTGGAATGCCCACGAACAGGACAAGTACCTGCCCCTGGCTTTCCAATACTTCCTCGAAGCAATAATAAATTGACTATTTCTCGAATGTTATCAACACCGTTTTTGTGTTGTGTCAAACCCATCGCCCAGCAGATAATCATCTTTTCGTTGGCGATAATTGTTTCTGCAACTTGGTTGATTTGGGCAATTGAAATACCGCAATTTTTTGCTAACTCATTTAGATTGTAATTTTTTAAATCAGCTATGAAATCTTCATAACCTGCTGTATTTTTTTCGATAAAATTTCTATCGAAAACAGTTCCTGGATTCGCTTCTTCTTTTTCGAGTAAGACCAGCATGATGGCTTTCAATAAAGCGACATCACCATTAATCATGACTTGTAAATATTGATCACTCAACGCAGTTCCAGAACCAATCCATCCACTAATTTCTTGTGGATTTTTGAATTTAATCAAACCTGTTTCTTTTAATGGATTGATAGAAATGATTTTGGCGCCATTTCGTTTTGCTTTTTGTAAAGCGGAGAGCATTCGCGGGTGATTTGTTCCCGGGTTTTGTCCCATGATGATGATCAAATCCGTTTTATAAAAGTCATCCAATTTCACCGAGCCTTTTCCAATTCCAACTGTTTCTGATAAGCCGACACCACTTGACTCGTGACACATGTTGGAGCAGTCGGGCAAGTTGTTGGTTCCATATTGCCGAACGAATAATTGGTATAAAAATGCCGCTTCATTACTCGTTCGGCCAGAGGTGTAAAAAATTGCTTCATCAGGAGAAGCGAGTTTGTTCAATTGTTTTCCAATCAAATCAAATGCATCGTTCCATTCAATTGGTTCATAGTGTGTCGCTCCTTCTTTCAAAATCATTGGATGCGTGATGCGCCCACTTTTGCCAATTTTATAATCTGACCAATGCGACATTTCTTGAACGGAATGTTTTGCAAAAAAATCAGGAGTCGCGCGTGCTGCGGTTGCTTCTTCTGCAATTGCTTTTGCACCGTTTTCACAATACTCACCTATACTGCTGCGATGATCATCTGGGTCAGGCCATGCACAACCAGGGCAATCAAAACCATCCATCTGATTCACTGCAAAAAGTGTTGGTGCACAAGTTTTTAAACTCATTTCACCAAAAACATGCTTTAGTGAGGCTGTTACACCGGGGATTCCTGCAGCAATTGTTTTTGGTGCAGTGATGCGGATATTTTCTTTTTCGATAGGTGGGGTTGAGCAGAGGTTGGATTTATTGGTCGGCATAGTTTATTTATTTTTTCAAAAATAGAAAGAAATAACTGATGTGGGAAAATTTAAGAATAAACTGTCGCCACTAACTTCCTGCCTCCACCACGATTCCGAAATTCACAAAGATAAATCCCTTGCCAAGTACCAAAATTTAATCGCCCATTTGAGATTGGAATTGTCACCGATGAACCGACCAGAGAAGATTTAATATGTGCTGGCATATCATCTGAACCTTCAATCGTATGCACTAAAAACGGCATATTTTCAGGAACTATTTTATTGAAAATAGATTCGAAATCTATGCGCACATCAGGGTCTGCATTTTCACTAATCGTCAAACCTGCTGAGGTATGTTTGATGAATAAATTTAGCATTCCAGTTTGAGGTAATTGGCCTATTTGATTTAGTATTTCTCGCGTTATGATGTGAAAACCACGAGGATAAGGTGATAACTGAAATTCCACTTGATCGATCATGTTATACTTTTTTCACAAAAATACTTTTTGAAAAAACAAAACATCTTACCTTTAGCCAAAATCAAAAAAATATCATGGCTTTAGACGAACTAAATGACACTCCAGAAAAACAGGAATCTACCAATGAATTGGAAAATAATTCTCCTATCCCTCCAACATCACCAATTACGCCAAAGCCTGTTACTTCTCAGTTTTCACGACCAACCATAGATGTATCGAAAGTAAAGCGTGTTTTTGATAGTGCTCGGGGTGAATTGCAAAAAGTAATAATTGGCCAGCACGACATGGTAGATCAACTGTTGATTGCTTTAATTGCAGGTGGGCACGTTTTGGTAGAAGGAGTTCCTGGCATTGCCAAAACTTTGACGGCAAATTTGTTAGCCAAAACGTTGCGCGTAGGTTTTTCAAGAATTCAATTTACGCCTGATTTGATGCCGAGTGATGTGGTTGGGACGAATGTCTTCAATATGAAAACATCTGAATTTTCTTTTAATAGAGGCCCTGTTTTTTCAAATGTTGTTTTAATCGATGAAATAAATCGAGCACCTGCTAAAACTCAAGCCGCTCTCTTTGAGGTGATGGAAGAGCATCAAGTGACAGTGGATGGAACGACTTATCGAATGAGTCAGCCGTTTTTCGTCATTGCCACTCAAAATCCAATCGAGCAAGAAGGAACTTATAAATTACCAGAAGCTCAGTTAGATAGGTTCCTTTTTAAAATCAATATTCATCATCCTTCTCTAAAGGAGGAACAGTTGATTTTACGTCGATTCAAAAATGATTTTGGTCAAAAAATAAAACAAGAAGTTAAGCCAGTTCTTTCTTCAGCAGATATTGCAGAAGCACGTGAGATTGTTGAGAAGGTTTATATTCAAGATGAATTATTGGACTATATCGCCGCATTGGTGCACAACACGAGAAATAATGGTGATATTTATTTGGGGGCTTCTCCTCGTGCCTCTTTGGCAATTATGAAAGCTTCAAAAGCGGTTGCGGCGATGAATGGTCGTGATTTCGTTACGCCAGATGATATTCGTTATGTTTCTTTTCCTGTTTTGAATCATCGTATTATTCTTACGCCAGAGCGAGAGATGGAAGGATATGGTACGACGGAGGTGGTGAATGATATTATTAAGACGGTGGAGGTGCCAAGGTAGATGAAGGTGCAAAGCGTGATTTAATGAACGCAAAGACGGAAAGGCGCAAAGAGAAAACTATAAAAATGGATAGAATAGAATTAGATGCATTATCAAAAAAGATAATTGGTGCAGCGATTGAGCGTTCAAAATCAAGTTAAGGTACCTGTTGTTTACAAAGGGGAGAAACTAAAAAAAGACTTTTTTATCGATATTTTGGTAGAAAATGAAATTGTTTTAGAATTAAAATGTGTTGAAAAGATTTTACCTGTCCACGAAGTTCAATTAGTTACTTACCTAAAATTGGCAGATAAAAAATTAGGTTTCCTACTAAATTTCAATGTAACACTAATGAAAAATGGTATTTACCGAAAGGCAAATAACTTTTAGTCTCTTTGCGCCTTTGCGCCTTTGCGTTCATTAATCAAAGGCAAAGCAATCAAAGCAATAATCCCCAGCAAAACATTCCCAAACAACTGAATTGTAAAGAATAGAATATTGGCGAAAGAGAACCCTTCTACTTCAGGAATTCCATAAATAACAAGACCTGCAGTAATTGCAGCATGATAAGACCCCATTCCACCAGGAGCAGGTACAACCATACCCAAAGCACCGAAAACAAAAACCATTAATCCTTGCATAGCGGTAATGCCATTTGTAGGTTGAAAAGCAAACATACAGAGCCAAGTCATAGAGAAATACATTAGCCAAATAAAGCAAGTGTGGAAGCCAATCATCCAAATATTATCAACTTTACTGATGGACGAAATACCTTCCCAAAAACCTAAAGCAATATTTTTTACTTTTTCAAAAAGAGCGGATTGTATTAATTTTTTTCTAAAAAAGAAAAGAAGACCCAATCCTAAAAGAATAGCAACAATTCCTAATTTTAAAATAGGACTATTGAGGAGTCCTTCTATTTTTTCAGTAAGGTTGGCGTTGGTGTCGAGCCATTCAAAAAGGGCTTTATATTCTGAAATAAGCGCAATTCCGATAACCACAAATAAGGCAAGAAAATCTAAAATTCTATCGGTAACAATCGTTCCAAATGCTTTTTCCATTGGGACGCCTTCGTATCGCGTGATAACGCCAGGTCGTAGAACTTCACCTAACCGAGGGAAGCCCAAATTGGCAAAATACCCCAACATGGTCGCATGAAAAGAATTCCAAAATTTGATATTGTAACCAAGCGGTTTGAGTAGCATTTTCCAGCGAAGCGCTCTGCTGACATTGCTCAATAAGTAAACCACAACCACCATTCCTAACCAAAAGAAATCTGCTTCCTGAAAGTCTGTAACAATTTTTTCAAAAAGGCTACACTCGTCAAGCGGAATACCATCTAATTGGCATTGATCCTGATAGGCGGCATTATTCCTTTTGTACAAAAAGAAAAGAATAGAAAACCCCACTCCAAAGAAGATTAGGAATTGGAGTATAGATTTTAGGGTTTTGTTCAAACCAGACTTTTTTTATGAAAATTAGGTTAGTTGGTTATTTTCGTCAGGGAAAATAGCAACGGGCGTAAAGTTTCTTGCCTCCTCAATATCCATGTAAGCATAACAGATGATGATCACCACATCTCCTACTTCTACACGACGAGCAGCAGCACCATTCAAACAAATAGTACCTGAGCCACGTGGGCCTTTGATAGTATAAGTCTCAATTCGCTCCCCATTATTATTATTAACGATTTGAACTTTCTCTCCAGCAACGATATTTGCTGCATCCATTAAGTCCTCGTCGATAGTGATACTTCCTACGTAATTTAGGTTAGCTTCAGTAACCTTTACGCGGTGTATTTTTGATTTGAATACTTGTATTGTCATAACAATCGCAAAAATAGATATTTATTAGAATAAAATCTTTTATAAATGGAATGGAATACTAATTTAAGTGGAAAACCATTCCAATATTCTAACGAGTAGATAAATAGAAGTCACCACCTTAAAATTTATTTAAGCTGGATACTCTACATAATTACGCGGTGTCTCATATAAACGAACAAAAAGCTCAAATTTTTCATCTAAAGTTGCTCGTAATATTTTCCAAATCACGAAGCAAAGATTCTCCGTAGTCGGGTTAAGATTTTTAAATTCTTCGATTTCTTCGTTGAGATTTCGATGGTCAAATCGTTTTTCGATTTTTTCTTCAATGATGTCTTTTAAGACTTTCAAGTCAATGACCATTCCTGTTATTGGATCTACTTCTCCTATGACTTTGACCTCAAGTTCATAATTATGACCATGATAATAACGGTTGCTACAAACGCCAAAAACTTTTTCATTCTTTTCGTCTGACCAATCTTTTATGTGCAAACGGTGAGCGGCATTAAAATGCGCTTTTCTAAAAACAGCTATTCTCATCAATTCATTTTTTATTAAAATAACATTTTGAAAAACAAAAATTACGGTACTTAGTTGAGAAGATGACAATAGTCTTGACGCTATCTCAATTCTTAAGTCTCATAGAACATAATTTTTTTGTAATTTGCTAAAAAACTGGTTGTTTACATGAAACTAAAAGGACTTTTTTTATTTCTGTTTTGTTCTCATTTTATTTTCGGGCAGGTCATCACTGTTTCTGAACCCATTATGATGCGTAATGATGTCGCTTATCACATTTTGGGTGATCAGCAAGATCATGTTTTATTGCTGCGAGATCAAACCACCAATTTTGAAGTACAAGCCTATGACGGAAATATGCACTTGAAGTGGAAAAAAGGATTGGAGTTAGATAGAGGAAGACCAAGTATTTTGGAAATAATTCCTGACGAAGGGCATTTCAAAGTTTTATACAAACATAAACGAAGAGGTAAGATCTATCTCAAAATGCATCGGTACAATTCTTCTGCAAATTTGATAGATTCGACTACGATTATGAATTTGGGTTCCAGTTTTTTTAATACTAAGTATGAAACTATTCTTTCAGAAGACAAACGGAAGATTTTAATAGTAGATTATGATAGAATTGAAAAGTTCAAAGCGACAATGATTGATTTGGATTCTATGAAAGTAATATGGAAACATGAATTTAAATCTGACGACTTTTCGCCTATCAGAGAAATGAAGGAAATGGTTGCGGACAACAACGGAAATGCCTACATCGTTTTTAATAAAAAAAATAGAAAATCAACTAAAGAAGATCATCGGTTAGAAGTTTTTGCTTATGGGCCAGACTATACAAATACAGGTAAAATTGTCATTCCCCTAAAAGATCATCTTACCTACGATGCCTCTTTTATCATTGATAACCTCAATAAGAAATTTGCTTTTGCAGGGTTGTATTCTGATAAATCAATTGGGCGAGCCAATGGTTACTTTTACATCAGTGGAGACATTCCAAATACTACTATTGTCACCGAAGCCTTTCATTCTTTTTCAGACGAGCAAGTATCCATTTTGTTGGATAAAAAAATAGATGAAAATAAGGGTGTTTCTCAGATGGAAGTTCAAGAAATCGTGTTGAGGCGTGATGGAGGTATTTTATTGTTTTTGGAACGGGTTAAATTGGATGAGCGCTCTCCTGTTGGAATGAATGATCGATATGGGAGTTATTTGATAGATTATTATTACGATAATATTTTGGTCGCCTCAATTCATCCCGATGGCAAAAAACATTGGGAAGAAATTCTTCATAAAAGACAATTCTCTCAAGACGATGGTGCTTCCTATTCTTCTTATTTTTTATTGAAAACTCCTCGAAACCTAAGGGTTATTTTCAATGACGATATTCGGAATGAAAATATGGTGAGCGAATATGTTCTCTCTCCGAATGGCTCACTTGATCGAAACAGTGTTTTCAATACAGAAAGTCAAAATCTCAGATTGCGTTTTAGAGATGCAGTGCAAGTCGCAAGCAATGAAATTATTGTTGCGAGCGAGCGTAAGAATCGTATTAAATTGGTGCGGGTGCGGTATTAGACTTTAATAATAATTTTTTCTAATTTAGAAAACTGATTTTTATTCAAATCATGCTAATCTTTTTCTCTCTCAGCTACTTATTTTTGAGCTATGAAAAAGTATATTTTCCTTCTATTGTCATTGTACACAATTACTTGTTTTTCGCAGCAGGACTCCGTTAGTTTATTGGGTGAATATGAGATGTTGAAATCTAATTTTGTTGGTGAAAACAAAAAAATACATCATTTTATATTTGAGAAGTTAACGGAAACAAAAAAAGAAGAGATTGAATATGGTTATTTAGTAGTGAATCCAAGTGTAGGTAATGGCTACTCGGTTTTATTATTGAAAAGGAATCATAATTATTTTTTAGAACATAGAAGATTGAACTACGATTACTCAACTGAAAATAGTTTTCAAAAAATTAAGCGTAAATCTAAGTTCAAAAAGACACGAAAAACTTTCAAAGGTGATCCCCACATTCTTAAAGATATTTTTGAAGGAATTTACTCTTCTCATGTCAAATCTAAAGAATTATATTCTGGAAATCGGCGAGGTCAGGCTCCGTTTCTTTTTATTAAAAATGGGAAGCAAATTGGTTCGGCCGTTAAAAATCCATGGAACCCACATAAATTTGAAAAATCTAAACGAGTTATCAATTTTGCTATGATGCTAATTGGATTTACTCATATAGAAGGATACAACACCTATTTTTCAGACTTCTTTCATAAAGAAGTTAGATTTTGGAATCCGAAAAAATATCCTAACTAATCAAATCTACTTTTGATAGAATTTCAAATTTTGAGTTATGAAATCCTTGTTTCTTTTCTATTAACCTTCTATTGTCCATTCCGAAGATTTAGAAATTAAATTTTCCAAAACAACTTTCATATTAAAGAACTTCCTAATTTTGCG
>CALLVG010000235.1 GCA_938010715.1 uncultured Saprospiraceae bacterium | reverse complement strand
GGGAAAAAAATGGGAAGAAGCAGACATTGTAATTGATGGAGATGTTTCTGCTCAGCAAGGGATTCGGTTCAATATTTTTCAATTATATCAAACTTATACTGGCGCAGATGAACGATTGAATATTGGTCCAAAAGGATTCACGGGTGAGAAATATGGTGGCTCAACTTATTGGGATACCGAGGCATATTGTTTGCCTTTTTATTTAGCGACAGCGGAAGAAAAAGTGGCTAAAAACTTAGTCGTTTATCGGTATAAACATTTGCAAAAAGCAATTGAAAATGCAGCTAAATTGGGTTTCAAAGACGGCGCTGCATTGTACCCAATGGTTACCATAAATGGTGCAGAATGCCATAATGAGTGGGAAATCACTTTCGAAGAAATCCATATAAATGGAGCCATCGCTTATGGTGTTTTTGATTACATCAATTATACGGGTGATAAAAAATATTTAGCTGAAACTGGCTTAGAAGTGTTGATTGCGATTGCTCGATTTTGGGCGCAAAGAGTTCATTGGTCAGAGCGAAATGGCAAATATATGATGCACGGCGTCACTGGGCCAAATGAGTACGAAAACAACGTCAACAATAACTGGTACACAAATTACATCGCCGTTTGGTGTTTGAAATATGCACTCGAATCGATAGAATATGTCGAGTCAACCAATGCAGCCAGATTTGAAGAGATTTCTGAAAAAATAAAATTTTATAAATACACAGAAATCAAACTCTGGAAAGATATTATTGAAAAAATGTACTATCCAAAAGATGAAGAATTGGGGATTTTTGTACAACATGATGGATTTTTAGATAAAGAATTATTGGTAGTTGAGGATTTGAAAAAAGAAGATAGACCAATAAATCAAAATTGGTCTTGGGATAGAATATTACGATCTGTCTATATCAAACAAGCAGATGTTTTACAAGGATTTTATTTCTTTGAGGATGACTTTTCAGAAGAAGAGCACCGAAAGAATTTTGAATTTTATGAACCAAGAACAGTTCATGAATCTTCTTTATCCCCGTGTGTTCACGTGGTTTTAGCTGCTAAATTGGGTATGGATGATAAAGCATATAAAATGTATGTACGCACTGCTCGCCTCGATTTGGATGACTATAATCATGAGGCAGCAGAAGGTTTGCACATTACGAGCATGGCGGGAACATGGATGTCGGTGATAAAAGGATTTGGCGGAATGCGTGTGCGAGATGGTAAGGTATTTTTCAAACCATCTATTCCAAAACAATGGGATTCACTCAAATTTAAGGTGCGTTGGAGGGGTCACATTTTGGAACTCAACGCTTCTCACCAAAACGTAGAAGTTACGAATCATAGTGAAAGTCCAATTACTATCAATATTTTTGGAAAAGATTTTGACATTAAAGAAAATCAAAATGTTTCAGTTGAAGCCGTTTCGATGGCTTGAATTATAAAACCGAATTAACTACAATCTTATGAACTGTAAATTTTTTATTCCAACGTTTTTATTTTTGAGTGTAATATTTTTTGTGAGTTGTGGAAATCCGCCTCCGTCAGATGGTACTTGTGATACAATTGGAAATAAAACCTTTTGTATTCCAACTGTAAATGTGTTGACTGGTGAAGGAAATCCTGAACCAACCGTAAAATTAGAAGGACATATAAAACCATTGGTTGCACATAATTCTCCTTATTGGTGGGTAGATGGTTATGTCTCAAGTCGTGAAGATTCGCGCGATAGAAACAGAGGGAAATGGTATCGATTTTATAATAATGGTACTTTCCAATATGGAATGTTTCAGGAAGAAGATGGAATCGGCACTTGGAATTATGATCTGATAAATGAGACCATTTTTATGAAATCAAAAGATGGCAGTGAAACCATGCAATGGAAAACCATGATGGCAAAGACTAACGAAAAAACGGTTTTTATTGGCCCTGAGGTTGGTCCAAATAAGGGGGATCAGGCAATGCTTCAGCCTTATTTACAAAAACCACAGATTGAGAATATTACCTGGTAAAAGATTTGCTGAGTAGAAAAAAATAGGTTGTTTGAGTTTAACTCAAACAACCTATTTTTACTTTTTTTTAGAACGGACTTTGAAAGTCAGGATTATTGATAAACGAAGTATCCGTTAGCGTTTTCAAAAACGAAACTAATTCTGCTTTTTGCTCTGCGTCGAGAGAAATTGAATCCATCAAAGGATCTCTATTTGGCGACCAATGTCCTCCTGAAGCATAGTGGTCGATAACTTCCTCTAAGGTTTGAAAACGGCCATCGTGCATATACGGAGCGGTCAGTTCAATATTCCATAAGGTAGGAGCAGCAAATTTACCATTATCATTGGCAAAATTGGTTACTCGTCCTCTTCCATAATCTTTAAAATCTGCAACATCGGCAACGGAATCCAAACCATTATTTCTAAAATCACGATCAGTAAACAGGGGAGCAGCATGGCAATGAAAACATTGTGCATCTGGTAAACTTCCTCTTGCGCCGTCAGTGAACATTAAAAATCCGTTCTGCTCTTCATCCGAAGGCAGATCTTCATTTAAAACGAAAATTTCATAATATCTGGAACCTGCACCAACTATCATGGTGCGCTCAAATTGAGCGATGGCTTTTCCAGCTAACTCTTTGGTGATTTCTGATTTATCAGTAATGCCAAAAGCTGCTCTAAATTTAGTCGGATAATCAGGATGTCGCTTAAATTTTTCAACAACATTTGGCCAATCTTCATGCAATTCAATTTCATCTTCTACGGGCAGTAACGCTTGGTCTTCTAATGTTGCAGACCGTCCATCCCAAAATAAGCCATGCCTTTTAAATCCAACATTCATAATGGCCATCGAACTCCTATCTGTGATGCCTCCCTGTACGCCTCTGCTAAATCGTTGTCCGTCTGCAAATGCCTTTTCGGCTAAGTGACAAGAGCTGCAAGACATAGAACTGTCTATCGAAAGAATTGGATCAAAAAACAACATTCTACCCAATTGTACCCCTTCTTGAGTCATTGGATTATCCTCTGGAATTAACATCGGCGGGAAGTCAATCAATCTAGGTAATTCGTAGGGGGTTGGACTATAGTTAATACCCTCCAAGTCTCCTATCGTTGGAGGTGGAGGATCCACTTCGTCGGGTTTGCAACTATCGCAAAATAAGGCAACAATTGCAACCAAGACAAAGAATGATATTTTATTAATTCTATTCATTGAATACTGATAATCAATTAGTTACGATTAAATGCTTCGGTCATTCTATCTGCTAAGTCTTCCATAACATCAGTTTCGGTATGAATGGCACTGAATTTTTCAATATCAAATGGTTGACCATTGCCCATGAACATATCTTTCAAATCAATCTCAAAATTCAAAGTCGTAGTTTTGTTGTTTTTGATTTCAACTTCACCTGCGAAGGTCTTTGGTCTGACCGATTGATTTCCTCCGATGTGATAAACCATATTGTGCTCGGCAATGCCATCATTGTCAAGGTCTGCTTTACCTTCAACGGTCGAGAAGATGAAACTTCCCCAACCTGACCAATAAGTACCGTCTTGTAGAGGGCTTGTTGCTTCAATATCTGCTGGTTTCAGATTATTTAAACGCTCAGAAAGTCCAATGTGAAAAGTAATGCTTTTGTAATCTCCACCTTTTATTTCTTCGAAACTAACCGATTCGCCTTCGGCAGCAGTGACTGCATCTTTTCCCGAAAGGTTGATTAGTTCGACTTCTGATAATGAAGTTGAACTACCGTCATTATTTTCCAATTCGATTTCAGCGATGAAGAATCTAATATTTTCAAATTGGATTTTTTGATCATTTTGATAGTCATAAAAAGTTCCGTCAGTGGCGACTGGTTGGCCATCATAAGTTGCTACGAAATTTAATTCTAAGTCACCAACCGCATCATCGTCACCGCAAGAGAAAATGGTAAGGGCAATAAATGGCAATAAATAAATAAATTTTTTCATGTCGAGTTATTCTTAAATTTAAAATACTTTTTGAGTTATAGTATCTAATACAATAGAATTTGAAATGTTTTGGACGATCTGGGTTTTAATGGTCGGTAATGTGTCATTTACAATATCTGTACCTTCAAAAAGGGAGTTGTAATTCATTAAAAGCGTGACTGTGGTATTTAATCCAGTTTGTAGGTCAAAAATAGCGGGTATTTCAATCAGTTGCGCGTCAGGGTTTGTAATTTCAATTGCTCTTGGTATAGAATCTATTAATGTGGAGTCGTTTGTGTAAGTTAAAAATTCAATTCTCATAAAGTTATAACCAGTACCTTCTTTCCAATTTACTGAATCACTTTTCCAACCAAAAGGATGATTGACTCCGAGCGAATCTGGGATGATTTGATTGTAAATTCCATCAATTCCGATTTTAAATCTTAAACTTTCGATACCATCACTTGGCGTGAAGTCACCCATACTTTGAGCATTCACGTTGTTTCTATTCAGGTAGGCATTATTATCCTTGATTGTGATCGGAGGATCACTTTCTATTATCGTACTTGAGGTTGATTCTAAAATACTTCCATTTGTTTTAATCATCTGAAAATCAGTAAGATAGAAATGTAATTGGTTGATTTGTATAAAATGATTGGTATCAGGAAATACATTAAATTTTGTACCTAAACGCACGGTCTGAGGATTTGAATTTTTATCCCAGTATCGATGGATAAATGAAAGTTCCAATTGCGAATTTTCGCAACAATCATCACATGGTTCGTCTGCATCTACGTCAAAATTTGGCGAATTGATGTCAAGACAACCTTCTTTGGTTTCAGTACATTGAAATAGTAAAACAGAAAAAAGCAAAATGGCAATTAGTTTGAAAAGCTTCATAAGTTAATTCTATCAAAGGAATTTTTTTCTAAAATAGTCATAAACTCATCTCTCGAAATAGGTGCTGCGCCCATTGATTTGAGATGATTGGTCTCTTGCTGACAGTCAATTAACGTAAAATCCATCTCTTTAAGTTTTTGAACCAAAGAAATAAACCCAAATTTTGAAGCATTGGAAACTTTTGCAAACATACTTTCTCCAAAAAAGACCTTTCCGAGCGAAATGCCATAGAGTCCGCCAACCAATTCATCCTCTTGCCAAACCTCTACCGAATGTACATATCCCAAATCATGTAATCGAGTATATGCGTTTGTGATATCTGAAGTTATCCACGAGCCAGCTGTTTGACCTTTCCGATTGTTGATTTGGCAATTTTTGATGATTTCTTCAAAACAAGTGTTATAGGTCACCCTAAATTTGTTTTGATTGAAATAAGGTCTCATGCTTTTAGAAATCTTTAGATCATTTGGAAAAAGCACGAGCCGAGGGTCAGGAGTCCACCAAAGAATCTCCTCACCTGGGTTATACCAAGGAAAGAAACTTAAAGAATAAGCAGTAATCAAGCGTTCAGGGGTAAGATCGCCGCCGATAGCCAGTAAACCAGCTGCACTCGCTAATTTTGGGTCTGGGAAAAGGTAAGGATCTTCTGTAAGTTGATAAATTGCCATATTTTAGGATCAGACCGCAATTTTAAGACGAAAATTGAATCTGTCAAATTTTAGTTCCAACAAATTCATACTTGAGAAAAGAATTGTGATTTTATATCATATAAATTCAAAACCTGTTTAATTTCGCACATCAAAAAAAAACGACACTATGAGTAAAATATCTGTCGCTGTTGGTTGCGACCATGCAGGTTTTCCATTAAAAGAAGCTGTCATTGGAAAATTGAAAAAAATGGGCTTTATGATTCATGATTTTGGAACACATTCCGAAGACTCTACGGATTACCCAGATTATGTCCATCCAGGTGCTAAAATGGTCGAAAATGGAGAGGCACAATTCGCTGTTTTTATTTGTGGAAGTGGTCAAGGTGTGAGTATGACCGCAAATAAATATCAAAAGGTACGAGCCGCTTTATGTTGGAAAGTGGATTTAGCAGAACTCGCACGTCAACATAATAACGCAAATGTACTTTGTATCCCTCAACGTTTTGTTTCTAAAAAAATGGCTTTGAATATGATACAGAAATTTTTTGAAACAGATTTTGAAGGTGGAAGGCATGAGCGACGAGTGAATAAAATTGCTTGTTGTTAAGGAACGCTCAAAAAATAAGTTCCCGATTTCAAAAAATTAGTGAAGGAAAAGTGATTGATAATGAGGTTTTTCGAGCTAATTTTTTGAATTGAAGAGGGAAGTTATTTTTTGAGTAATACTAAACCATTTTTGTGGTTTAGAAAAGTATCTGAATTATTAACTTTCAATCGTTTAACTATATTAAACAAGTTCTAACAATAAAAGCATAAAACCATTCAAGAATAAAAATTAAGAGAAATAATAATATGAAGTTTAATCTATTGATTCTTTGTTTGCTTTTCGGCTCATTTTCATTTGCACAAACTGAAAAACGAGCACCTAACGGCCACGACTTTGCAGAAAATATTACAGCAGAAGGTCTCAAAGAGTTCTTAACTGTTTTGGCATCTGATGAATATGAAGGTCGAGAAACAGGTCAGCCAGGTCAAGCAAAAGCAGCCGACTATATTGCAAATAAATTCAAGTCATTTGGCATTCCTGCAAAAGGCGAAAATGGCACTTACTTTCAAGAAATTTCATTTTATAATGAAAAATGGACTTCCATTATGCTAAATGCAAATGGGAAGCAGTATCGCCATTTGAAAGATTTTTATTCCTTCCCAGGAGCTAATAAGAATCGTTTAAAATTCAATACGAAAAAGCTTTACTTTTTGGGCTATGGCGTCGATGATGCTAAATACTCCGACTACAAGGGAAAGAATTTCAAAGGCAAAACAGTAATGATTTATTCGGGTGAGCCAAAAAGTCCGAATGGCAATTACTTAGTTTCTGGAACTGCCGAACCTTCTAAATGGTCAACTGATTTTAGTAATAAAATAGCGGCTGCAAGAAAACATGGAGTAGAGACGTTATTGATTATTGATCCCGAACTTCAAAAAAATATAGCAGATAATCGAGTAAAGATTTTGGGTGGAAGAACGATAATGGGTAAGCCAGACGAAATGAAAAACCGAGTCAATCATTTATTCATTTCTCCGACAATGGCAAAATCAATCATTGGTAAAAAAATGAAAAAGGTCGTCGCCGCCCGCGAAAAAATAAATGGAAAAGGCAAAGCCAAAAAAGTAAAACTGAAATCAAAAATGGAGATTCGTCAAAAGATTGATGATTCAAATTTAATTGGTTCCAATGTGGTCGGTTTTGTTGAGGGAAGTGACCCAGCTGTGAAAAATGAGATGGTCATCGTCACAGCACATTACGACCATTTGGGCGTAAGAGGAGAGTCAATTTTCAACGGTGCAGATGATAATGGCTCAGGAACTTCAACAGTAATGGGAGTTGCTCAAGCCATGATGAAGGCCAAAAAAGCAGGTTATGGCCCCAGAAGAAGTGTTTTATTTATGTTGGTTTCTGGTGAGGAAAAAGGACTGCTTGGCTCTCAATATTATGTGAACCATCCGATGTTTCCGCTTGCTGATGCAGTCGCCAATATCAACGTTGACATGGTCGGTCGCGTCGATAAAAAGTATGAAGAAAATCCAAATTATATATATGTAATTGGCTCAGATCGCTTGAGTATGGGACTACACAATACCAACGAGGAAATGAATTCTAAATATACCAATTTGGTTCTTGACTATACTTATAATGCAGAGGATGATCCGAATAGATATTACTACAGAAGCGATCATTATAACTTTGCAGAGAAAGGAATTCCTGCAGTATTTTTCTTTAATGGAACACATCCAGATTATCATAGACCAACGGATACGATTGAAAAAATTAATTTTTCTAAAATGGCTAAAATTGGTCAATTGGTGTATCATACCGCTTTCGAATTGGCAGATAAAGAGCAGAGAATTAAGGTTGACGTTCCTCAGAAATAGAATCTTTGAATTTTTTTTTGGGTTCAAATTGTTAATATGAACCATCGTGTTTCACGCTGTCCGTCGTAGAGAGGATTCATGAATCCTCTCTACAATGCGCACCCAACGCCCAACGCCCACAACCCATAACCCCGACCTAAAGAAAAACATATTATTTTTGTTAAAATTTGAAAATGCTTGTTTCTAAGGGAATTGCAGCATATATTTGCATCGAAATCAAAAAGAATAAAACCTACCTCATTATTCTTATTCCTTTTTCCTCTTCAAAAAAGGACGGTTTCAAAATCAACATATTACCTGGAATTTTGACCTGTTTATTTAGGTTTTAGTAATCTATTTTTTTTACCCAAAAAGATACTGATCACCCAATCAGTATTTTTATAAACCGATTGCTCCTACCTTAATTATTAAGCGCATTTTGGCTTAATCAGGCTACAATATTGTGTTTTCCCTATTAGGCGGCATTTGCTGTCTGATATTCTTTTGTCTTCCTGTGAAGCTGTCTCTTATCAAGTCAGTTGGAAGTTCAAGAGCGAACATTTTTATATCCAAAACAATTTTTTTTAAAACTTACAAATTAAATCCCATGAATTGGAGCCTTTACAAACTCCTAGTGCTGCGTGCTACGGTAATTCTAATTTCCTTATTTATTTCCCAATTTGCCTATGCTTTAGGCTGTAATAATCAAATCCAAGTTTCGGTCGATGCCAGTTGTGAGGCACTCATACATCCCGATATGATTTTGGAAGGAAGTTATTCGAATTACAATGATTTTTCGGTTTCCTTAAGTTTAGGGAATCAGTCAATTGCAAATCCGATTACAAGTAATTTTCTTGGTCAAAACATCAAGGTTGAAATTCACGAAATTTCAACCGGAAATTCCTGTTGGGGATTGATTTTAGTAGAGGATAAACAATCTCCATTTTTTGTTTGCCCGACTGATACGATTCGATTGACTTGTGTGGACAATCTTGCTGCTGTTCCGCCACCTATCGGATTGGACAATTGCGACAACTCACCAACTATCAATCAAATTTCCAACAACGAAATTAATACATTTTGTGAAGGAGTCGTGATTACTAAAGTCTTTGGTATCACTGATTATTACGGAAATGTAGGAGGTACCTGTAAACAAGTTTTAAAAATTACGCAAGTACAACCGACCTTTCCAGATGATGTTACTTGGACGTGCGAGCAATACGCCAAATTTCCTAACATCATTGATCCTACTGGTTTGCACATAGGCATTCTTCAAAATGCAGATTTGATAGATCAAGCTTTGCTCAATTGCGAAACTGGCTTGGGCGGAGATGATGTGGTCGGCGTTGCACCTTACCAAACGGGTGCTCCTTATTGGTTAGATACCGAAGATTTGGATGTTTCTTTAGACCCAAATTTTGATGATAATTATGATAATCCAATCAATGATTCAAATATTGCTCAGTGTGGTACGCCAACTGCTGAATCAGATAGTCGAACAGATGTTTTCAATCTTTCTGTAAACATTGGATGTCCTTATTTTAATGATTGTGTTATTAATCCAACAGCACATATCCCGTTGGTTATTTCGATTCCTAATTATTTGCCAAATGACCCTTTAGGATTGCCGACGAGAGGGTTGGAAGATGCAGACATATTGCAAGCGACTGGTTCTGGCGTGCCAAATGTTTTTGGAATCAATTGTAAATATTCGGTAACTTATAGCGATGAAAGATTGGAAGCATGCTCAGGAATCGATAAAAATACTGGTTCAGTTTTTAAAATTTTAAGAACATGGACGGTTTATAATCACTGTAATAATGTGATAAAACAAGATATTCAAGTTATTAAAGTTATTGATAAAGTGGCGCCAAAAATTGTTTTTAACGATGACGACAACGGAAATGGCATCGCTGATGAAAACGAAGTAAACGAACGATTTGGCAACGGAGATGGATTTAGAGATCAGTTTTCTGCTGCTCAAACAACCAGTGGAGCACACCGACAATGTCTCTCTGATGGATTGTTAGATATTCCAGAATATACAGATGGATGCTCTGGGATTCAATCAATTAGAGTTTATACACCTGCTGGGGAAGCATTGCCAGAATACAACGGAAATTCAATTGTTGGATTTAGAATTCCTGCTCCTTTTTTACCAAAAGGAATCCACACTATTACTTATGAAGTAATTGATGTTTGTGGAAACAGAACCGTTGCCAATAAAAATATTGAAATAATTGACGGTGTACCTCCGACTCCGATTTGTCGAACCAATACAAGAATAACCTTGAGTTCCGGAACATCAACGACTGTCAATGCATCTGTTTTTGATGAGGCGAGTTATGACAATTGTGGAAGCGTTTATTTCAAAGTAAGGAGAATGGATAATGGAAGTTGTTCTGATGCCAACATTGATAAATTCAACGAGCAAAATTTCCATAGATTAAGTGGGTCAAATAGAATAGATACGCCTCAAGAATGGTTTGATGATAATGTCCATTTTTGTTGTGAAGATATTGGAACAACTGTTACCGTTGTTTTAAGAGTTTATGATGAGTATTTGGGAGCAGGTGCCGTTCCAACCAATCCAAACACTTTGTTACACATCAATACCGCTGGGTACCTCGACAAATCCCAATATCCCAATTCGGCATATCTGAACAATAACCGATATAATGACTGTATGATTCAAGTTGAAATTGACGACAAAACCTCGCCAACTTGTATTGCTCCAGTAGATGTTTGGACTAATTGTATGCAAGTTGCAGACAATATTGATTGGAATGATCCTGATGCCCTCAATGTGTTATTTGGAGCGCCAAGTTCGACAGATAACTGTGGTGGTTCGGCAGAAGAATTGACGCCAACGGTAAGTTTGGATCAATGTGGAGTAGGGCAGGTCATTCGTCGATTTAGAGCAAATGACAATCACAATAATAACTCAGTGGGTTCATGTGCTCAGAGAATTATGATTGGACAAGTTATTGATTATCAGATAGTTATACCTGGTGATTTTGAAGGGGAGTGTGTAAGTGTTACTCCTCAAGAAATTGAATTTGAAGAAAATGGATGTGACTTGATTGCACTTAATGTCGAGGAAACTGTTTTCAATGCTTCCGCAAATGGAGAATGTAGAAAAGTCATTAGAACCTACAAATTGATCAACTGGTGTGAATATGACGGGTTCAGTTCGCCGACAATTTTGCCTCGTTTGGATATCAACAATGATGGTCGCGGAGGAGATGGTACCAACGGAACTCGCACGCCGACCAATCATAATGCTTCCTACTTTTATATTTCTGATGGAACGACGATGGTAGCCAATACTGGAAATATTGCTTTCGCATCATCTGGTTATTACGAATATTCACAGCATGTAAAAATTTATGATAATACAGCTCCAGTATTGACAGCTCCAACAGCTGTAGAATTTTGTGGGGGAGATTTAGATGAAGCAGATTGTACAGGGGAGGTAAATCTGAAACCTCAAATCGAAGAACTTTGCTCACAAACCACTACTGCTTGGAAAGTAGATTTATTCAAAGATGGAATCATTGATGCGCAAGGAAATGGCGATTTTACAGGAAGATATAGTTTAGGAAATCATGTTGTTAAATTTATTGTTTCTGATGATTGTGGAAACACTTCCTTTTTGGATGTGCCATTTACGATTGTGGATTGTAAGGCACCGACTCCAGTTTGTTATAATGGACTTAGTACTAATCTAATGCCGAGCGGAATGGTCGAAATTTGGGCTAAAGATTTTGATGCCAGCAGCTTTGATTATTGTCATCCAATCAAGTTCCGATTAAATAGAATTACGGATACAAACGGAGATGGATTTATCACAAATGATGATTATTTAACAACCGTTCCACTTCATGATTCGATACAATTGACCTGTGCGAATATTGGAGTAGCTTATGTTCAGCTTTGGGTGGGTGAGGTGTCCAATGATACCCAAAACAATTGGGATTTTTGTACGACTTTCATTGAAGTGACTGACCATAATTCAGCATGTAATCCCCAAACGAGCCGAGTTTCTTTGGGTGGAAAAATTACCACTGAATACAACGAATCTGTTGAAGATGTCGAAGTACACACAACAAATGTTGGCATGAAAAAAACTGATAATACGGGCGAATTTATGTTCCCTGCAATCCCGATGGGAAGTGATGTTTCGATTACTCCAAGACTGAGTAGTGATATTTATAATGGCGTTTCAACTTTTGATATTGTAATGATCAATAAGCATATTTTGAATACACAATTATTGGATTCGCCTTACAAATTGATAGCAGCGGATGCAAATAATTCTCGTTCTGTTTCGACGCTGGATTTGGTGGCGATTCAAAAAGTAGTTTTGAGAACAGCAACCGAATTTCCGAATAATAGCTCATGGCGATTTGTAGATTCGAGGCATATTTTTTCCAATCAAAGCAATCCTTTTAATGATATTTATTTAGAAGTTAGAAACTTTAATGACTTGGAAGTCAATGAGTTAAGTGCTGATTTTATCGGTATTAAGGTCGGAGATGTTACGGGTGATGCAGTTCCAAATTCTATTTTAGGAATAGACGACAGAACCCTGACCGAGTCAATTTCTATTGTTTTAGAAAATCAAAAATTCAAAAACGGTGATTTGATCGAAGTGCCTTTTGAAATAACGGAAGCCAACTCAGGCTACCAATTTACCATAGATTTTGACGAAGCGATTTTGGAATTAGTTGAAATTTCAGATGG
>CALLVG010000234.1 GCA_938010715.1 uncultured Saprospiraceae bacterium | reverse complement strand
GCGCGAATGCACCCGGAAATATCATGATGAACAAAATACTGAGTTTCAAAAAACCAGCAAAGATGGCTCCCCATTGTCCTTGACGAATGTCTTTGGCAGCAAGTGTACGCTGTGTAATATATTGATTGGTTCCCCAAAAATAAAAGCCAATCAATAGGACACCTGTAAAGACCGAGGGCCACGGCATATTGGGGTCGTCGATTGGTTTCATGACATTAAAGTGAGATGCCTCTGTTATCGCATATACGGCATCCCAACCTCCAATTTCTTTGTAGGCAAAAACGGTAATCAGTGTAGAACCAAAAATTAAAATAACAGCTTGTACTGCATCCGTGTACATAACGGCACTCAACCCACCTGTGATGGTATAAACCCCCGCAATAATAGCTAATCCAACAATGATTTGCCATAGTGCGAACTCTGGAAAAATAAGGTTGATAACTAATCCTCCTGCATAAAGCGTTGCCGCAATATCAACTAAGATATTCAACGTCACCGCAATCGCCGAGGTGTACGCTCTGACTACGTAGCTGTATCTTTTTTCCAAATATTCAGGTATTGTGAAAATTTTATTTTTGAGATAAAAGGGTAAGAAGAATACCGCAAATATTATCAAAATCACAACTGCCATCCACTCATAACTGTAAACGGAAAATCCGTCTTTGTAGCCCGCTCCTGCCAGTCCAACGAGACTATTGCTGGACATATTGGAGGCGAAAAGTGAGAAGCCAATAATCGGCCAAGTCAAATTACGACCTGCCAAAAAGTAGTCTTCTGCATCTTTGTGTTTACTACCAAAATAGAAGCCGAGTAATATCACAGCAATGAGATAAACGACAATTATAGTGAGATCTAAAGTTCCGAGGTTAAATGACATGTCTTGTTTTTTTTAGTTGGTTAATAGACTTTATTCTAAAATATTTCGCATGCAAACAAATATTTCTTTTTCCGCTACTTTTCGTTAAAAAATAGAACCGTCCGCCGCGGCGGATGCTTAGATTTTTTTCCTCAATTAGCAAAAAAATAAGCATTCGTTGCGCTACAAACTATTTCAGAATAAAGTCTAATGAAAAATCAATTCACATTTCTGCATAAATTTTCTAATTCCAAATTGTATTCAAATTGTGTACTTCACCTTTAAGCAAAGTCACCGTTCCGTCTGTTGCGTAAATCGCCATTTTGTTAAAATCTTCGGTCGGGAAGAAAATATCAGTCATGATGATTGCGCCATTGTCTCCGAACATTTCGGCGGAAGCCGCATCAATAAAAAGGTGAATTTTCAATTTGTCTTTCAAAGTGTGAGTGGTGGAATAATGTATTTCTTTAGCAAATTTCTCTGAAAACGAAAGGTCTCCCGCGCCTCTGCGATCACTGAAAAATCTATGGGTTTTCACATCGTAACCGACTTTATACGTTTCGCCTTTATCGTTCATAAGTTCAATTCCAAACGCTTGAGCGGTTGTCGTTTTTAGGTCTATTTCTAAAACGAGTTCTGATTGAGCAGCATTGATTTTAAACTTATCCGTCAAAACCATTTTATCACTCAATTTTTGTGCTTTTAAAGCAAATTTTTTCGTTCTCAATTGCTCCAATTCTTTGACAGGTTGAGACTGAAGACGATAGCCCTTTTCTGTATTATGTAAAGACAAGCTGCGTGGCAAAGTCATGGCACTACGCCATTTTTTGGTAGGTACGATTTGAGCATAATCCCAATTTGACATCCACCCCATGAATAGTCTGCGACCATCTTCTTTTGGTACATCTGACCAAGATACCCCTGCATAGTTATCCCGACCGTAATCTATCCAAACGCCTTTTCCATTCTGAATATCTTTTCCAAATTTTGAATCAATTGTGAAATTTTTACCATCAAAATCGCCTACGAAATATTGCGTACCTGAGCCACCATTGAAAGAACCTGGATTGATACTTAATAAGACAACCCACTTTGTTTCTTCAGTTCCTTCTATTTGCATTGGGAAAATTTCTGGGCATTCCCAGACTCCTTTTCGGTTGCCATATTGATTGCCCCAATCACTTAAATGTTCCCAGTTTTTCAAATCAGCAGAACCCCAAAATTGTAATCGGTCTTTCGCTGCTAAAACCATTAACCATTGATTGTGCGTCTCGTCCCACATAACTTTTGGATCGCGAAAATCACGGATGTTATTTGTGTTGGGAATGACTGGATTTCCTTCATATTTAGTCCACGTTCGCCCTTTGTCATTACTGTAGGCAATACTTTGATATTGAAAATCTTTAGCATCTGTTTTTTCGCCTTCTGGCTCGTGGTGCGTGAACATCGCAATTAATGGCGGCTGCCCATCTTTCCCAAAACCGCTTGTATTTTTCCAATCTACGACCGCACTTCCTGAAAATATATAACCCAATTTATCAGGATATAAAGCTATCGGCAGGTGTTCCCAATTGACCATATCTGGCGAAACAGCATGCCCCCAGTGCATTGGCCCCCAAACCGTACTGTCTGGATAATATTGGTAAAAAAGATGATATTCGCCCTCATAATAAACCATTCCGTTGGGGTCGTTCATCCAATTTGCTGGTGGTGAAAAGTGAAACTGTGGACGGTTTGCGTCTTGATAGGTTTTTGTCTTTTCGACCATATTCGATTCTGATTGCGGGTCAGTTTGTGAGGTGGCTTTATCTTCGCAAGACGAAATTGCAATTGAAAAAAGGCTTAGAATAATAAGCAATACGCTTGTTTGAATTTTAAATATTTTTGAAATCATTTCATCTCGATTTAGTTAGAATTAATAAAACTGAGAACTGCTCGTTCGTTAATTTAGGGTGTCCGAAACAACCTATATTTGCATTGCATATTCGTTTATTTTATCAATTGTTTTTGTAAATCTTCTAATGCAACTCCCTTCGTCTCTGGCATCATTTTCCACACAAAAATCAATTGCAAAAACATCATAAAAGCAAAGAAGCCAAAGACTGGTGCTGCTCCAATTTTTGTAAAAAGCAGTGGAATTAAAGACGGAATTATGGCTGCTAAAACCCAGTGCGTGCTACTTCCAAATGCTTGTCCGCTTGCACGTAAATGATTAGGGAAAATTTCGGAAATAAAAACCCAGATTACTGCCCCCTGACCGATTGCGTGTGCCGCAATAAACATAAATAGGAAAATTGGAATTGCCATTCCTTGCCAGCCAACAGCAAAAGCATAAGCCACTAAAGAAAGGGAAATAATGTACCCGAACGAGCCAATGTACATCAGTTGCTTACGACCAAGACGGTCTATCAAATAGACACCTGCTAAAGTAAAAACCAGATTGGTCAACCCAATGCCAACACTACTCAAAAGTGCAGTACTTTCCTCCAGGCCAGCACTTGCAAAAATGCGCGGTGCGTAATAAAGCAAGGCATTGATACCCGAGAACTGATTGAAAAAGGCAATCAAAAAAGCTAAAATTAAAGGGAACCGATATTTCCCTAAAAAGATAGTTTCATTTTTAGCATGACTTGCATCATCTGCTAAAATGGCATCCATTTGTGATTCGACATCTGCTTGCGGATCTATGAGTGCTAATGTTTTCGCAGCTTCGGCGCGGTCGTTATTTTTAGTCAAAAGCCAACGTGGACTTTTGGGGACACCCAAAACCATGAGGGTGTAAATAATGGCTGGTATTGCTTCTACTCCAATCATCCAACGCCAAGCATCGGTCTCTACTCCACTCAAAAGATAATTCGAAAAGAAAGCTATCAAAATACCAAACACGATATTGAATTGATACAATGCCACTAACTTACCACGGTCACTGGCAGGTGAGATTTCAGAAATGTATGCTGGCGCAGCAATCGTCGATGCTCCAACTCCAAGTCCTCCAATAAATCTAAAGCAAGCGAATACCCAAGGGTCGCCCGCCATAGCAGAACCAATTGCCGAGACAGAGTACAGTATTCCAATCCAAAACAAGGTTTGTTTACGTCCAATTTTATCTGTCGGAATACCTCCAAACATCGCTCCGATGACCGTTCCCCATAGAGCCGATGCCATGACGACAAAGCCGTGGAAAAATTCACCTCGCTGCCACAATTCTTGTAAAGAAAGGTCTGCACCAGATATGACTACGGTATCAAAACCGAAAAGAAAGCCCGCAAGTGCGACTGTCAATGACCAGAAAAATATCTTATTTTTTTTCATGTTGTGGTTGTCGTTTTGTTCGTAAATTTAAAGAAGCTCTAAGTGGTACGCTTATATAATCTGGCCTCCCACGGCTTTAAACTTTTTGGCATTCCATTCTCTAAATTACAGAGTTCTAAACGATGGTCACTTAAGTCCAATTCAAAGTTTTGCGCCTGATCGGAATGGTTGAGCAAAATGTAAAAATGAGCTTCTTCATCAAATCGCTCATAGACGTAAATGTCTTTGTTCTTTTGGGCTATGACCTTCCAATCTCCATAAATGAGCGTCTTGTTTTGCTTCCGATAGGCCATTAATTTCTGATACCAGAAGTAAATGGAATTTGGATTTGCTAAAACATTTTCAGCATTAATCTCTTCGTAATTTGGGTTGAGATTTATCCACGGCGTTCCGTTGGTGAAACCTGCATTTTTAGTGGCATCCCATTGTATCGGTGTCCGTACATTGTCGCGTCCGTGCTCATGTACCAGCGGCAAAAAGGACTCAACCGTCGCACCTTCTTTGCTAAATTCTTTGAAGTAATTCAGTGTTTCTACATCTCGATAATCGTCTAAAGAATCAAAGTGGACATTCGACATTCCGAGTTCTGAACCTTGGTAAACGCAGGGCGTTCCGCGCAACGTAAAAACCATCATCGCTAAGAGTTTCGCGCTTTCGACTCGGTACGCTTTGTCATTTCCAAACCTTGATACCAAACGTGGAAAATCATGGTTATCTAAGAAAATACTCACCCAACCTGACTGCCCCATTGCCTCATACCAATCTTTGAAAATTCGCTTTATGTCAGACCAATTGTAATCCACAGGGTCAAATTTTCCTTTTGGGCCATGACCTAAAAACATGTGGTCTAAATGGAAAATCATATTCAACTCCCCTCGGTCTTCGCCCACGTATTTGATACCGACATCTGTTGAAATTCCTGGCCCTTCTCCTACCGTCATGATGTCATATTTACTCAGAACATCTTCATAAATTTCATTTAGGTAATCATGCACCTTAGGGCCATTTGAATATACCTTTTCAACTACCTCGTTAAATGAACCAAGTGTATGATTTTCAAAATTTAATCTCT